>CAYYDA010000050.1:0-10013 GCA_964470495.1 uncultured Steroidobacteraceae bacterium
TGCTGGGCGGCGCCACCACAGTTGTCGCCGCACTCGCAGCCGGGCGGTACGGTGGCCTTGTCGCGATGGCCTCGGCATGGGTCATCGCACAGACCATCATTGCCCTCTGGGCCGCGGGGCGACTCTGGGTCATGTTCCGCCCGCGGCCCAGCATGGGGTGAACCCGCGGACGGGCGCGATGGTCAGGGGCGTCCCGCACTGGGTTCCGGCTGAGGTGCAGGTCGCCGACCACCACGACGCGCGTCGTCACGTCTTGCATCACGTACCATGCTCTGCGATGGACTGGCTCGCATTCTGGCGCATGAGCACGACCTTCGTACCGGCGCGGGCAAACCGACACCCGGCGGGAGATGGTACGAATGGGCTCGTCTCGCTGTTCATGGCGCATGCGACGATTGGCGGCCGGAGAGTCCCAAGGCGAGCTCCCTGCTTCCCGCGCTCTCCGAATGCTCGAGTGAATTGATGCGCGACAAGTCGATTCCGCCCGTGGCGCGGCCGCCGCGTCCGCCCGCGAGTCGCGCCGGCGCTCCGAGGCGACCGTCAAGACGTGTGGCCGCTGCTGGCACGTTGCTGATCGTGCTCGTGCCGCTCGGCCTGCTGCTTGCGTTGACGAAGGCGGACGGACCCACGGGCACCGCCACTGCCAGCGCGTCCACCACGGCAGCGGTCACCCCGCCGGCCGATGCATCCGGGTCCGCCAGCCGGACACCCACCCCGACCCGGACGTCGACCCCGTCGCGAAGTCCGACGCCGACCCCGTCGCCGACCGCATCAGCGTCGTTGACCGATGGCCCCGGCGCGACCGCGACGGCCGCACCGGTCGCCATCACGACCGCCGCCCCGCCCCCTGCCGCCCCGCCCCCTTTGGGCGCTGCGCTGTATGTTGGAACCAATGGCTCTGACGCCAACCCCGGCACGCTCGCCCGGCCACTCGCCAGTCCGATGCGTGCGGCGACGGTTGCAGCAGCCGGAACGACGATCTACCTGCGCGGCGGCACCTATCCCGGATTCGACGTCACGCGCTCCGGGCTGACCTTCGCCCCCTATCCCGGCGAGGCGGTCGTGATCAGCGATCCCGCGCGCGAGGACGTTGTGGAGTTCAGCGCGGTGAGCTCTGGCGCATTGCGCGACATGACCGTGCTCGGGAGCCAGGTCGTGAACGGCTCGGCGATCAAGATCAAGGAATCAGCCGGTGTGAGCGTCACGGGCACCACCATCCGCGAGAGCGTGACGTGGGGGGTTGTCGTGGTGCGGTCGAACGGCGTGCTCCTCGAGAACAACGACATCAGTCGAACAGCAAATGGCATTGAGGAGCGCTACTCAAGCGACCTCGTCATCCGTGGCAATAGGATCTACTCCAATACCACCATGGTGGATGGCGGCCGCGGGCGGCAGGGCATCAACTTCTACAAGTCGACAGGCCCGGTGACCGTCGCCGGGAACCTGCTATGGGACAACGGCACCCACTTCGAGGTCTACGGCGCCAGCAACCTGACGTTCACCGACAACGTGACCTGGAACGGGCAGGTGATGGAGACCGGGACGGATGGACCAGCGTGCGACAACATTCGATTCGTGCGGAACGTGGCCTACCGCGGCACGCCGCTCGACGGGATCGCGAACGGCATGATCCTGCGCTGTGCGTCGAATACGCTCGTCGCCCACAACACGTTCGACGGCTTCGATCAGTTCGCGTTCGACATCATCGATGGCACGCTCGGCACCAGCTACGGCGGCTCGATCGCTGGACTACGGGTGGTCAACAACATCGTGGTCGGCGGGCGAGCATTCAGCATCGACAGCGCGCTGCCCGGGTCGGTCGCCATCGACTACAACCTCGTTGACATCACCGGCTCGACGGCTCTCTACGGCAACTACGTGGCGTATGTCGCTGGAGTCGGCAACTTCAAGACCCTCCCCGAGTTCACCGCCGCCACGGGATACGAGGTCCATGGCGTGAGCGCTGACCCGCGCTTCGTGAATCGCGCCGGGAGGGACTATGGCTTGCTTGCGGATTCGCCGGCGATCGATCGTGGCCTTCCGATCGGCGATTCATTCAGCGGAGGGGCGCCGGACCTCGGACGCGTCGAGGCGCGCTAGCGACGAGGCCGACCGGCCGCAATTCGAGGTCCCCAGCCGACCTGAACGGAGACGAAGCCTCCGTGAGTCTACGGAGTGCCAATTGACTTCCTTGTCGGTATCATGCCGCAGGCCACCTCCCGGCTGCGTCGGATGAGGCACCTTGCTTGGCCGGTGGGGCCGCTATGCGTGGCCGATGACGGCGCTGCGGAGGAAGGTGGCGGTCGCCAGCATGCCAACCACGACGAACCAGCCCATGAGCACGATCAGGATCGATGCGATCAGGATCGGCCGGGCGGCGTCGGCGAGCCAGGCGTACGAAGTGGAGGTGCGCATGGTGGTTTGCGTCTTGATCATGGTGTGGAGTGTGATGGGGGTCCGTCATCGGGACGTTACCGGGGGATTATCAAGACGTCATGACAAGTAGTTCATGATTGCGCATGGCGTGCCGGCCGCTCGCCGCATGATCCGCGACCTGTCGCTCTCGATGGGGAGGCGTCTGCTGTATCAGCGGATCGCGGATGACGCCGTCGGCATCAGCATGGTGGCGATCAGTGTCGGGCTGTGGGCGCTGGGCATGGCGACCCTCGAGCTTCGCGACATGAGCGACCTCGGATTCGTGTCAGTCCTGCCTATCTGGGCAATTGCAGGGCTCGTACTGCTCTCTGTCAGCTTCGCCTTCACACTCAGGCGCGACGCCGGCGACGGCATCCGGCTCCTGCACGTTCTCGCGCTCATCGTGATGCTGTTCGCCATTCCTGCGATGGTGGAGGAGTTCCCGCGTTTCAACGTGGCATGGCGTCACGTCGGTATCACCGAGGTGCTGCTCCGCACCCAGCACATCGATCCGACCATCGACGCCTACTTCAGCTGGCCCGGATTCTTCGCCCTAAGCGCCTTCATGACCGAGGCTGCCGGGCTCAACTCTGCCTTGGACCTCATCGCATGGGCCCCGGTTGCGTTCAATCTCCTCTACCTTGCGCCGCTGATTCTCATCATGCGAGCTGCGACGGGGGACAGCAAAGTGGTCTGGTTCGGCGTCTGGATCTTCTTCCTCACCAATTGGATCGGCCAGGACTACTACGCGCCGCAGGCGTATGGCTACTTCATCTACCTGCTGATTGTCGGCCTGCTGCTGACCTACTTCAGCGGCGATGGTCGTGCTACATGGCCCATTCCCGACCGTTTCTTCGCGGGGCCGATGGCAGTCGCGCGCCCGCGCCTGGGACCGCTGCAGCGCGCCGGGCTGTTGACAATGATCCTCCTCATGTTCGGCGCACTCGCCGCAAGCCACCAGCTCAGCCCGTTCGCCGTCATCGGGGCCGCGATCGTCCTCGCGGTGCTGGGCCGCATCACCGTATCAGGACTCCCCGCGGTGATGATCGTGATTCTTGGCACGTGGCTCAGCTACATGACGGTGACCTATCTGCAGGGTCACTTGAGCGATATGGTGGCTCGCATCGGCAGCGTTGATGAGACCGTTGCCGCGAACCTTACCGACCGGTTCCGGGGCAGCCCCGACCATGTCGCTGTGATCGCCATTCGATCAGTATCGAGCGTCGTACTGTGGTCACTTGCGGCGGTGGGATCAGCGCGCCAACTCCTGTCGCGACGAGTCGACCTAACCTGGACCCTCCTCGCCGGCGCCCCATTCACGCTGCTCCTGCTCCAGAGCTATGGCGGTGAAATCCTGCTTCGGGTCTACTTGTTCAGCCTGCCCTTCATGAGCCTGCTCGCGGCGTCGGCACTCCTCGGATCGCGGGGCCGCTCGCCGCGCCGCGTGCTTGCCGTGGTGATCGCCGGCAGCATCCTGTTCACGGGGTTCTTCCTCATAGCGCGCTATGGTAATGAGCGGATGGACATGGTCACCCCTGGCGAGGTGGCGGGGATGGCGAGGTTGTACGAGATCGCGCCCACCGATGCGCAACTGGTTGCCCTGTCGGACAACGTCTTCTGGAAGTATCGTGATTACGAGCTCTACCACTATGCCGTCGTGACCGACGCCGCCATCGACCTCGACGTCGACGCAATCGTCGGGGCCATGCGAGAACGAAGTGGAACCCCCGGGTTCCTGATCGTCTCGCGCGCACAGATCGCAGCGCTCGAGCTGACGTACAGCGTGCCGACCGCACACTGGGTCGCGCTTCAGACGGAGCTGGCGCGGACGCCTGGGGTTCGCATCGCTTTCCAGAATGCGGACGTTACGATCTACAACACGAGCCAATGAACCGCTGGAAGATCGCGTCACATATCGTTTTCATCGCATTGGTGATGGCGTCCGAGATTGCCATCCTTGCGTGGGACCCCGGCCCGTTACGCATGGGGTTGGCCCTGTGGGTCATTTTCCTGGCCCCAGGGTGGGCCGTGCTCCGACTGATTGAAGTTCCCATGAGTCTCACGGCAGCGCTAGCGACGGCGGTCGGGATCAGCGTTTCCATCAATATCCTGCTCGCCCTGGCCCTGTTCTATGTGGGCTGGTGGTCTGTCGAGCTGGCCACGACGATCCTCCTCGCTATCGTCGTCGTGCTGGTGCTGGCCGGTCTCCCCATCGTTCGGCGAGTCGCCCGGCAGCTGTGGGTGGCCACGACAGACGAGGGGGTGCATCCGTGACGTCATCGGTCACCGACGCGGTCGTGGCCGCCACCGAATCGTTCACGTTCGAGTTTCGCTCCACGACGCTCGGCATTGCCGTCCTCCTCACCCTGCTGGTCCTGATGTTCGTGCGCGAGATGCTCAAGGCGCATCGCGGCCGACGCAGGCTCGGACGGATCAAGGCACTCGACATTGCGGTCTGGCCGCTCTTCATCATTTTCGGGTTCATCGTGGGCGTCAGGCTCATCGAGCTCATATGACACGTGCTCGTGTGTCGCTCGACTCAGCTGATGGGCTCGGTTCAGGATCCACCGCGGCAATCGCCGGTTACGTCTCCGCACTCTTCGTCGCTGAGTTGCTGCTGGCTCAGGGCGGATTCATCGCCGGAGGCGTCAGCCACCTGCTGTTGCTACTGACGCTGATCGCCCACTATTTGACGAGCGGCTACGCGCCATACCGTGCAATGCTGCTGGCGTTGACGTTGCCGTCGATCACACGACTCGTGTCACTCACCGTGACGATGGCGGACATTCACCAGCTGCTGTGGTTGGTGATGATCGGCGTCCCGACGTTCCTGGCCCTCTTCCTGGTCCTGCGCGTCGTTCCAACGAAGTTGGGGTCGTTGCTTCGCGTTCCGTCTGACGTTCCCATGCAGATCCTCGTCGCCGTCAGCGGCCTGGTCCACGGCCTCCTGCTCTACCTCGTCCTGCGTCCCGCTGCGCCCGCACCGATCACCGAGCCCGTCGCAGCCGTGGCGGTCGCGGTCCCGGTCCTCCTCCTCTTTGTGGCGGTGCTCGAGGAGGTCACCTTCCGAGGGGTCATCCAGTCGGTCGCCTTCGAGATCACCGGCTCGAGGATCGCGGCCGTATCGATCGCGGCCGTGGTATATGCCTGCATGTTCGTGTCGGCCGCCTCGCCGCTTGTGCCACTTGCGATGCTGGCCATTGGGCTGCTGTTCGGCGCGACCGTCGCGTACACGGGATCGCTTTGGGGCGTCATTGGTGCCCACGCGCTGATGACGATCGGCCTCCTGATCGTGTGGCCGGCGGTGCTCCGATGATCCAGGCGCGAAAGACGGGTCGACGTGATGGCCGCAGGGTCCTGCTCCTCGCCGCGATCGCCGGGCTCCTGGCGTACGCCGCGTTGACCCTCGTCTTGGTGCTCATGCGTCCGCCGGGCGACTCCCTCGCCGCGACCGGAGCCGTGGTGTACGTGGTCGGCGACATGGCTGATGAGAACGATGGCGACACTGCCGTCGCTGCAATGCTGTCGCGCCATAACTTCGACGCGTTGCTGACCTTGGGCGACCACACATACCAGACCGGAAGCGCCGAGGAGTTTGCCAATCAGTACCGGCCGACCTACGGCGCGTTCGACGATCGGGTTCGCCCGGCACCGGGGACTGGTGACTATGTCACGCCCGACGCAGCCGGCTACTTCGACTACTTCCAGCGCCGAAGCCGGACCTTCTCCGGCGAACCGTACTACGTGTACTCGCTGGGCGGCTGGCGCATCTACTCCCTCAACTCGGAGATCGGTGAGGGACAACCGGGTAGCGGGATGTACGAATGGCTGCGTGACGACCTCAACGAGAACCCGTCGGAGTGCGTTCTGGCCTATTGGCATCGGCCGACGTTCACGGTGGGCGGCAAGGACAACGACGAGGGAGCCATGGCGCTCATCTGGAGCATGCTTGCCGCACACGGTGCCGACATCGTGGTGGCGGGCGACGATCACAACTATCAGCGCTGGGATCCCATCGACGGCGTCACCTCGTTCGTCGTCGGGACAGGTGGTCAGAGTCGGGACCCTATCAGCCGAGATGACGAGCGTCTGGCAACGGCTGAGGACGGCCACTACGGCGCGCTGGAACTGGCGTTCACTGCGCGCGGAGCGAGCTTCGCGTTTCGCTCCGCCAGCGACCAGGTGCTCGACTCGGGCGACATTTCCTGCAGCGGGCCGGTTGCCGCCGCGCCAAGCCCTGCCGCGCCCACCGCGCTGCGTGCGGAGCCGAGGGCGAACGATGTCCAGCGTCTGACATGGGAAGCCCCGGGTGACGGCACGGGCATCGTCGGCTACTTCGTGCTGCGCGGCGACGAGGAGATCGGCTTTACCACGGGCACGTCACTCGACGACACGTCACTGCCTCCGGGCGCTTCGGTCCTCTACTCAGTCCGGTCCGTCAATGCTGCCGGACTCCCCTCGGCTGCAAGCACTCCTGTGCAGTCAGCAGGCGACGCCCTCGGGTTCTCGGGCAGCGTCTGGTCAGCGACCGACCAGAATCCAGCATCTCCCACGCGCGACAAGCCGCAGAGCAAGTTGTGGTTCGCCGACGGAACGTGGTGGGGAGTCCTGTATGCCGATGGCGCGGTCGACGACCTGGCAGCGGGGTACTACATCTACCGCTTCGACGCCGAGGCACAGGCGTGGACCAACAGCGGGGTCGCGGTGGACGAGCGGGATCGGAGCCACGCCGACGTACTTTGGGACGAAGCCAGCCAGCGCCTCTATGTCGTCTCGGCCATCGACTCCGGCGCGATCAAGCTTTACCGGTTCGACCTTGTGGATGGCGATTTCTCCCTCGATCCTGGTTTCCCCGTCCGCCTCACCGAGGTCGGCAGTGAGTCAGCAACGATCGCCATCGACTCAACCGGTGTGCTCTGGGTCGCGGTTACGCAGGCCGCAGACGGCTCCGGGCTGTGCGTCGTCGAGCAGCCGTGCGTCGTGCAGGTCATGCATAGCACTTCACGGGATTACGAATGGAGTCCGCCGTTCGAGCTCCCGGTGGATGGCGCCGCGGTCTCGGCCGACGACGTTGCCTCCGTGGTCGCCTACGGCAGCCAAATTGGCGTCGCATGGTCAAACCAGCTCGATGGCAGCATCCGCTTCGCCACCCACGTTGATGGAGATCCTGACTCGAGTTGGACCGCCGAAACGCTCGTGGCTGGGCCTGGCGAGTCAGACGATCACCTCAATCTCAAGGCCGACAGCGACGGGCGCGTGTACCTCGTGTTCAAGACCGCCTTGAACGGCCCGGCCGACGCGCCAGCGGACGCCTCGCTCGTTGCAGTCTGGGTCCGTGAAACGGATGGGACGTGGCGCAGCGCCACGGCCTGGACGGTAGCGGATGATGTGACACGCCCGCAGATCGTGGCTGATCCGACCCTCGGTCAGCTGGCCGTTGTCGCAGCAGCCGGCTCGGGCGGCGCCATCTATGCCAAGACCGCGACTGTCGACTCGCTCGTCTTCGAGGCTGGGCTCGGGACGCCGCTCTTGCACGGAATCTTGCTCAACAACCCGACGACGACCAAGCAGCCGGTCGACCTCTCCAGTGGTGCGCTCGTGCTGGCCGGCGATACCTACTCGCATCTCTACTGGCACAACGTGGTAACCGCCACTCCATGAGGCCCACGCACCTGACGCGCCTGAGCTTCCCCATCCCCGATGATCTATGTCTGCTCGTCGAAGGCAGCAACGGGTTCGTCGACTCCGTCGCGCGTCAGCTCGACCCATATGTGGCAGGCCCGATGGACGGCAGTGCGGCCCTGTTGACGATCAGCGAGACGTCGGACGGCCGTCGGGCGATCCGCGAGCTCCAGAATCTCGCGGGCGACGGCTGGGTCACGGCGCACGACGGCGAGCGGCTGCTCATCGTTGCCAATGGGCGTACCTGCTCCTTGCCGGATGGCCGCGGCATCATCTCGGTCGAGCCGGGCTTCCCAACGCGACGGCTGATGAGCGTTGTGCGTCCGGCCCTGCAGCTGGCGCTCCTGGAACGTGGTATTCCCGTGCTTCACGCCGCCAGCGTGGAGATCGATGGCCGTGGCATCCTCGTGGCCGGATGGTCGGAGAGTGGCAAGACCGAGACGGCACTCGCCCTGGTCGAGCTCGGCGCCAGCTTCATCTCGGACAAGTGGACGCTTCTCCTTCCGGGCGCTCGCGCCGGGGCATTTCCGATCGGAGTCGGGATCCGTCGCTGGGTGCTGGGCTACCTGCCGCAGCTCCGGTCGAGCCTCCCCGGCGGTGCGCGATCCCAGCTTCGCGCCGCAGCGCTTGCCACGGCTGTCACGGCCCCGATCCGCAACCGCTCGTGGGGTGGCGCGCCTGGGCTGGTCGTGGAGCTCACGCGACGAGCGGTCGAGCTGGGAGATCGGGCCGCGTTGACACCGAGGGAGGTCCGGGCTGCCTATCGTGACACGCGGAACGCGACGCGGACGGTGCCGATTGGTCTCGTTGCCGTGCTGCGCAACGGCCCCTCATCCGAGGTCACCATCGAGGCCGGAGACCCGACGCGCCTGGCGACTCGACTTGCCGTATCGGCAGCCACGGAGCGCGAGGCATTCTTGGCGCTGCGCCGCAGAGCTGCCTATGCCGAGGCTCGACCGACAACAGTGGACGACCTCATCGCGCGAGACGCGGCATCAATCGAGCCCGTCTTCGCCCATCTGCCGCTGGTAGAGGTGACGGCCCCATTCCCAACGGATCCCCGCGAAGTGGCGCGCCAGATTGCCGGT
The DNA here is from genome assembly GCA_964470495.1 of uncultured Steroidobacteraceae bacterium. GTDB lineage: Bacteria > Chloroflexota > Limnocylindria > QHBO01 > QHBO01 > JACDBZ01. The sequence goes on from CAYYDA010000050.1 coordinate 9,186, forward strand.
CGTCTTTGAAACGCATCGCTCGTTTTGCGGTCATGGCGAACGGTGCTGTGGAACTGACCGCCGAGGCCGGAGTTCTACGTCATTTCGGCGCCGAGTATGGCGCTCCCGACGCCACCCAACCAGTTCGCGTTGCCATCTCCATCGGCGACCGCCTGCCGGATGGCGCGGTCGTCGACCTCACCGGTGGACACAAGACGGTCAACTGGTCCGTTAGCCTCGATCGGGCTGATTCCGATCCCATTCATGCGATGCTCGCGATACGAGGGCGTCCGCGCTGGTTCGGCCTGTCGCTGGTCCAGGGTTTCATCGTTGAGCCCATCATCAGCCTCGCGTGCGTCGCCGGCGGACAGGTGCTCCTCCCGGCCGCGGCGATAGCGGAGGACGGCGGCGCCCTTCTCGTCATCGGTCGATCACGTAGCGGCAAGAGCTCGGTCAGCGCCCGTGCGCTCGCGCTCGGACGCCAGGTGCTAGGCGACGACCAGGTGCTCGTCGATGCCCGGGGGGTCATAGGGCCATTTCCCAGGCGCATGCGGGTGTACGACGACCTCATGGACACCAGCCCGATGGTCGTTCGCGCCCTGCCGCCACGGGTGAGATTCGACCTTCGGGTGCGACGCACCGTCCGAATCGCGACACGAGGCTTCGTGGCGCCATCGCTCGCCCTCGCGCACGGTGCGTTCGGCAGCATCGGCAAGGCGGGCGAGATTCCGCTCCATCGCACGGTGGTGGTCCAGCGCAGCGCTGCGGCGCGAGAGCTCACCATGGATCCGATTCCCCTCGACATCGTGCTGGACGAGGCGGTGGACATTCTCGTCGAGCAGAGGCGAG
>CAYYDA010000051.1:0-9909 GCA_964470495.1 uncultured Steroidobacteraceae bacterium
ACGTGCCGATCCCTGTGCCGGTGGCCTACTACAGCTTCGGCGGCTGGAAGAACTCGCTGTTCGGCGACATCCACATGTACGGCCCGGAAGGGATCCAGTTCTACACGCGCGGCAAGGTCGTCACCGCCCGTTGGCCGGACCCCGGTACGTCGTCGGTCGATCTGGGCTTCCCGCGAACCCGCTGACGACCGGGCGACCCTGACCCAGCGACCAAACTGTCCGAAGGGAACGGCATGCGGCTCGTTGCGTAAATGCAGGCCCCTCGTGCAACGGCGATGGCTCGGTCAATCCGAGGCCTTGAGCACCTGCCAGAATGAAAGCGCATGACTGACCAATTCGAGACGCTGGCGGTGCACGCCGGCGCGGAGCCCGATCCCCACACCGGCGCGGTCGTGCCGGCCATCCAGATGAGCACCACGTTCAAACAGGACGGGGTCGGCGGTCTGCGCGCCGGATTCGAGTACGGACGCTCGGGCAACCCCACGCGGCTCGCGCTGGAGGAGGCCATCGCCAGCCTGGAGGGTGGCTCGCACGGGCTGGCCTACGCGTCCGGCCTCGCGGCGACGCAGAACATCCTGTACCTGCTCGACCCGGGCGACCGGCTCCTCATGAGCGACGACGTGTACGGCGGGACATGGCGCCTGGCCGACAAGGTTTGGCGCCGATACGGAGTCGAGACCGAAACGCTCGACCTGCGCGACCTCGACGCCGTTGCCGCCGCGTTCAGCCGGGCGTCCCCGCCGCGCATGGTGTGGATCGAGACGCCGTCGAACCCGCTGCTCAAGGTCATCGACATCAGCGCCGTCACGCGCCTGGCCGCGGTGGCCAGTGCGATCACCGTGGTCGACAACACATTCGCCACCCCTTACCTGCAGCGGCCGCTGGAGTTCGGCGCCGACCTGGTCATGCACTCGGCAACGAAGTATCTCGGCGGGCACTCGGACGTGATCGGCGGGCTGATCGTCACACGATCCGACGAGCTTGCCGAGAAGCTGCGCTTCCACCAGAACGCCGCCGGCGCGGTGCCGAGCCCGTTCGACTGCTTCCTAGTCATGCGCGGCATGCGAACGCTTGCGGTGCGCATGGAGCGGGCGTGCGCCAACGCGCTGGTGTTGGCGACGTGGCTCGCCGAGCGTCCCGAGGTCGAGCGCGTCCACTACCCCGGCCTGCCCGAGCATCCCGCTGCCGAGCTCGTGGAGCGCCAGATGCGCGCGCCCGGCGCCATGCTCAGCATCGAGCTGACCGGAGGCGAGCAGCAGGCACGACGCTTCGCCGCGGCAACGCGCCTCTTCACGCTGGCAGAGTCCCTGGGCGCGGTCGAGTCGCTCATCGAGCTTCCGGCGCCGATGACCCACGCCTCCGTCGCCGCCTCGCCCCTGGCGGTGCCCGGCAGCCTGGTGCGCCTGTCGGTCGGGATCGAGGCGGTCGAGGACCTGCGAGCCGACCTGGAGGCGGCCTTCGCCGCATCGGCTTCGTGACCGGCGAACAGCCGCGCGAGAACGGGCCGACCGAGGTCGTCGAGACCGAGGGGGGCGACCTGATCGAGCGCCTTTCGGGCGGGACGGCGACGCTTCTGCTGATCTGGCTCATCGGGGTGGGCGCGCTCTCCACCCTGTTTGCCACATGGCTCTACGCGTGGCTGGTCTTCGGGACGCGGCTCGGGATCGGCCACCTGTTTGGTGGTTTTGGGCTCTACACCGCCCTGGCCGGCGCCGCCGGACCGTGCGTGCTCTGGCTGGCCGGCCGGGCGCAGGGACATACCCTGGGCTGGTTCATGCTCACAGGGGCCAAGATCGCGCTCGTCATGGTGGCAATGCTGCTGGGCATCGTGTTCCTCGCGTCGCTCGTCATGGCCGGGGCCATTCCTGGACTCCCCGCGCTCCTGGCCGCGGCGGTGATGCTGCTCGCCGCGATCGTCCTGGGCCACGTGTGGGCAGTCGCGACCTGGGCCGCCGACCGATGGATCGCCCGGGCACGCACCGAGGGCTGACGCCGGTCCGTCAGACCTCGTACGTGCGCTGTGGCTCGGCGACCTCGACCTTGCCTCCGAAGGCGTCGGCTGCTGCCTGGCTCGCCCAGGCGCCGTCGCCGTCGACAGGCAGGTGGGTGAGCATCAGTCGCCGGGATCCGCCATCACGGGCCGCGGTGCCGGCCTCCGCCGGCAGCAGGTGCCCTCGCGGCTCGGGCGAGGCCGCGTCCTCGTCAAGCGAGCGGAGCGTGGCCTCGCTCAGGAGCAGGTCGGCGGCGTCGGCCAGATCGGTCAGTCCGCCGCAGGGAGCTGTGTCGGCGGTGTACGCCAGGCGCCGTCCATAGGCCTCGACGCGGAAGCCCCAGCACGGGACGAAGTGCTGCGTCTCGATCGGCTGCATGGACAGCGCGCCGAATGTGAGCGCCGATTGCCCGTCGTGCTCCGAGAGTCGGAAGCAGTCCTCGAAGTGGCGGGCGTTGCCGACTCCCTTGGCCAGGTCGAGCATCTGGTCCGCCGAGCCAGGCGGCAGCACGACGCGGAGTCGCTGATCCGCGGGCCGCGAGCGCCACGGATAGACATAGCGCAGCGTGACCAGGTCGAGCATGTGGTCGGCGTGCATGTGGCTGATCACCACCGCGTCGAGCTCGTCGGGATGGTGGTGCCTCACCAGCTGGGCGACGACGCCCGGACCGATGTCGACCACGACGCGGGCCCGGCCTCCGGTGACGAGGTAGCCGGCGCAGGCCTCGCCCGGATTCGGCGACGCGGGGGAGCGCCCGAGGATCGTCAGCCGCATTCAGCGCTGCTCGATGGCCTGGTAGTCGCGGCTGGTCGGGCCGATGTAGATCTGCCGCGGCCGGCCGATCTTCGTCTCCTTGGCAGCGAGCATCTCCCGCCATTGCGCGATCCAGCCCGGCAGGCGGCCGATGGCGAAGCAGTTCGTGAACATGTTCTTCGGGAAGCCGATGGCGCTGTAGATCAGCCCAGAGTAGAAGTCGACGTTCGGGTAGAGCTTGCGGCTGACGAAGTACTCGTCGTTGAGCGCGACCTCCTCGAGGCGCTTGGCCACCTCGAACAGCTCCCCGTCTGCGCCGGTGGCGTCGAGCACCCGCTCCGCGGCGGCCTTGATGATCTTCGCCCGCGGATCGAAGTTCTTGTAGACGCGGTGCCCGAAGCCGGCGAGGCGGAAGCTGTCGTCGGGATCCTTGGCCCTGGCGACCCACTTCTCGACGCCGCCGCCGTCAGCGACGATCGCCTCCAGCGTCTTGATGACCGCCTCGTTGGCGCCACCATGCAGCGGGCCCCACAGGGCGTTGATCCCCGCGCTGATCGACGCGTACAGGTTCGCGTGCGTGCTACCGACGAGGCGAACGGTGGAGGTGGAGGCGTTCTGCTCGTGATCGGCGTGCAGGATCAGGAGCAGGTCGAGCGCCTTCGCAACCTCCTCGTTGACCTCGTACTCCTCCGAGGGCACGGCGAACATCATGTACAGCAGGTTCGCGGCGTAGCCGAGGTCGTTGCGCGGGTAGACATACGGCTGCCCGATGGCCTTCTTGAACGACCACGCCGCCAGCGTCGGCAGCTTGGCGATCAGCCGGTTGATGGTGATCTCGACCGCATCGGCCTCGAAGATCTCGTGGGAGTCGGGGTAGAACGTGCTCATGCCGACCGTGCCGGAGGCGAGGACGGCCATCGGGTGCGCATCGGCTGGGAAGGAGTCGAAGAAGTGGCGCATCTCCTCGCGGATCAGCGTGTGGTGCGTGACCTCGCTCGTGAACCGGGTCAGCTGCTCCTGCGTCGGGAGCTCGCCCCAGATGAGGAGGTAGGCGACCTCGAGGAAGGTCGAGTGCTCGGCCAGCTGTTCGATCGGATAGCCGCGGTAGCGGAGCACGCCCTCCTCGCCGTCGAGGAACGTGACGGCGCTCGTGCATGCACCGGTGTTGCCGTACCCCGGGTCGAAGGTGATGAGGCCCGTCTCGCTTCGCAGCCGGCCGATATCGATCCCGTCGTCACCGTCGGTCCCGGGCACGATCGGAAGGTCCAGCTCTCGGTCGCCGACGCGCAGCGAGGCGGCGGCGTGGGTGGCGGCCTCGGTGCTCATGCCAGTAGCTCCTCGACCGCCGCTCGTTCCTCCAGCAGCTCCGAGGTGGTTGCTGCCAGCTTGGAACGCGCGAACTCCCCGTGCTCGATGCCCTGCACGATCTCCACCTCTCCCGGTGCCGTCGCCCGCAGCAGATAGCCGAAGACGAGGCCCTCGGGCACGTCGTATCCGCCGGCGGCCGGCGCGGGGATGGCGGCGCTGAAGATCTCACCCGTTGGCTGCGTCACGTTGCGGACCGTGTCGATCACCGCGTTCGCCGCGCTCGCCGCGCTCGACTGGCCGCGCGCCTTGATGATCGCCGCACCGCGCTGCTGGACGCCGGTGATGAACTCGCCCTCAAGCCAGGCGTCGTCGGAGATGACCTCCGGCGCGGGCCGGCCGCCGATCGTTGCGTGCCAAGCGTCGGGGAATTGGGTGGAGGAGTGATTGCCCCAGATCGCCAGGTCGCGGACGGTCGAGACCGGTACGCCGGCCTTCGCGGCCAAGGACGAGCGGGCACGACTCTCGTCGAGCATGGTCATGGCGAACCAGCGGTCACGCGACATGCCGTGACGGGCTGCGGCGGTCGAGCCGATGAGCCCATTCGTGTTGCACGGGTTGCCGACGACGAGCACTCGGCAGTCGTCGGCCGCGTTGCGGGCGATCGCCTCGCCCTGGCCGGTGAAGATGCCGCCGTTGATGCTGAGCAGGTCCTTGCGCTCCATCCCCTCGCGGCGCGGGACCGCGCCGACCAGGAGCGACCAGTTGGCGCCGTCGAACGCCTCGTCCGTCTCGGACGTGCAGACGACGGACTCGAGCAGCGGGAAGGCGCAGTCGTCGAGCTCCATGCGGACGCCCTCGAGGGAGGGCAGTGCCGCCGGCAGCTCGAGGAGCTGGAGCCGGACCTCTCGATCGGGCCCGAACATCTGGCCCGATGCAATCCGGAAGAGCAGTGCGTAGCCGATCTGGCCGGCGGCGCCGGTGACGGCCACCCGAATGGGGGAGTCGGGCATCGGTCTCCTGTCGATCGTGGGAACGGCTCGGAGTGTAGCGCAGCCTCAGTCGTCGTCCGCGGAGGGCCCGCCCACGCGGCCGGCTGCCCAGTCGACGACCGCCGCGGCCATCGCCGGGAACGCGATGCGCGGCAGCCATTCCTCGACCATTGAGCGTGGAACCCAGGCGTGGTCGCTCGACTCGAAGTCGATCCGGACCGATGGCGCGGCCTCACCGGCGCGTCCCCGAAAGACGACGGTCACCGCGTTTGCCGCGGGTGAGTGGTAGACGCCGGAGACACCGGTCAGCTCGACCTCGATGCCGGCCTCCTCGCGCGTCTCACGCCGCGCGGCGTCCTCGAACGACTCACCCGGATCGAGGTAGCCGGCCGGGAGGTCCCACGCCCCGAGCCCGGGCTGCACCGCGCGACGAAGCAGCAGGACCGATGGCTCGGCGGTTCCTGCGTCACGGCGCTCGAGGAGCACGCCCGCGGCCGGCAAGGGGTTCGCGTGCCATCGCCAGCCGCATCGGTCGCAGACGAGCGGCCGCTCGGACGGGGTTGCGCAGTGGGGACAGGCTGGGACCGCGAGGCTCACGCCACGCAGCGTATCAGTCGGGTGCGTGCCCCACGCGCTGCGGCTCGGGCTGCGGCAGATCCTCGCGACCCGCAGCGAGAATGAAGATGTGGATCCGGTCGCGGAGGATGTCCCGGGCCTCGCGGAAGGCGGCCAGGCGCGTCTCGTCGTCGCCGGCGACGGGGGACGGATCGTCGATGCTCCAGTGCGCCTGCTGGACGACGCCCGGGATCGTCGGGCACGCCTCCTTTGCCTGGTCGCACACCGTGATCAGCCAGCTGAAGGAGTCGCCCAGGAACGGCTCCAGGGTCTTGCTTGTCTGGCCCGAGATGTCGATCCCGATCTCGTTCATCACGGCGATCGCCTCCGGGCGGACGCGGGTCGCCTCGGTGCCGGCGCTGAAGGATTCGAAACCGTCGCCGCCCCACGTGCGGAGCATTCCTTCGGCCATCTGGCTGCGGGCGCTGTTGTGCGTGCAGACGAAGATCACACGCTGTGGCTCACGTTCCATGGGGAAATACTAGGCGGCAAATGTCAAACCAGCGTAAACGCATGTCAATGTCCACCGTTGGGGACAACATGTGGATAACCGCCCGATGGCGCCGAGAGTTCGTGGAGAAGGGGGCTTGCGCGGGCTCGGTCCCGGCCCTTAACCTGTGGTTGTCCCGAAGGGGCAGCCAACGGCACCAGAGATTGCATCAACGGTCCGACGGCGGTTCCTTCGGGACACTGCTATGTCCCCAGAAGCGCGGATCCGGGCAACCCAGGGAATGGGCCGCCCGGATCCGGTCGGTCGTCAACCCTCGGCCAGCAGGGCCTCGAGGCGGTCCCAGGTCTCGATCGCACCGCCGACCATGCCGGTCGCCAGCGCGCCATCGAGGACTTCCTCCGATCCCATGTGGCCGATGGACGTGACCTTCGTCTTGCCATCAACCTCTTCGAGGATGAAGGTCTCAGGTCCGCCCTGCGGCCCCATGCCGTCGACGTCGAACATGAACGTCCACCTGTAGCCGGTGGGCGGCGTGATCTCGAGGTACTCGCCATAGAACGCCACGTCGTCGCGGTCGGGTTCGCTGCTGACGTAGCGCCACTTGCCGCCCGGCCGCACGTCCATCTCCTCGACGGTCGTTGTTGTTCCGTGCGGTCCCCACCAGCGCGGGATGAGCTCCGGATCGGTGAAGGCCTTCCAGACCCGCTCGCGCGGGGCGTCGAAGGTGCGCTCGAACACGAGGTCACCGCGATCGCTGTAGATGGTCATCGTGTCGGTGCTACCGCGGTCGATTCGTGTTGCCGTCATCGTCGTCTCCATTTCCTTGCTCCTGCATGTCGTTGACTTCGCGGAGATAGGCGTCCAGCCGCTCGAAGCTCTCCTCCCAATGGCGTCGGTACTGGCCGAGCCAGGCCGCGACGTCCCGCAGCGGCCCCGCCCGCAGCCGGCGCGGTCGCCACTGCGCCTGACGTCCCTGCTCGATGAGGCCGGCCCGTTCCAGCACCCGGAGGTGCTTGGAGATGGCGGGCTGGCTCATCTCGAAGGGGGCGGACAGGTCCTTGACCGATGCCTCGCCTTCGGCGAGCCGGGCCAGAATCGCCCGCCGCGTCGGGTCGGCCAGGGCGGCGAACGTCGTACTGAGGGCGTCGGGATCTCGCTTGTCCATCACTTCACGGTTATATAACCTGAAGGTACTGTACACGCCGCGAGCGCGATGTCAACCCTGATTTCGAGCAGGTGCCCCGGGGTCAGGCCTCGAGGTTACGCTGGAGGCGGCGAACTACCTCGGCAGTCTCGTCATCCGGACCGTGGCCCGGCTCTGAGGCCGGCCCAGCGAAGGTGCCGAACTGGCGGTCTCCCGCGTCCCCGAGCCCAGGCACAATGTATCCGCGCTCATTGAGATGGGAGTCGAGCGCCGCCACGTGGATGTCGACGTCGGGGTGCGCGGCGGAGAGGGTCGCCACCCCCTCCGGCGCGGCGATGAGCGAGACCTGCTTGATGCGCGCGGCGCCCCATGTCTTGAGGATGTCGACGGTTGCGGCCGACGAGCCGCCGGTGGCCAGCATCGGGTCCAGGATCAGGCAGACCTGTACGGTCGCCGCGTCGGGCAGCTTGTTGTAGTACTCGACCGGCTTCAGCGTCCGTTCGTCGCGGTACAGGCCGATGTGCCACACCTCCGCCGTCGGCAGCAGCTCGAGCATGGCGTCGACCATCCCGAGCCCGGCGCGCAGGATCGGGATCAGGCCAACCTTCGGCTCCATGCGGGCGGCGACCATCGGCTCCAGCGGCGTCTCGATGGGCTGCGGCCTGGTGGCGAGGTCGGCCATGGCCTCGTAGCCGAGCAGCCAGGTCAGCTCGCGCACCAGCTCGCGGAACTGCTTGGGCTCCGTGGTCTTGGCGCGCAGGATGGCGAGCTTGTGGGCCACCAGCGGGTGAGTACTGGCGTGCAGCGACGGGTGCGACATCGGCGCGATTCTAGTCCGCCTCGGATGCCCACAATGGGCCGATGCGTCCCTTGCTGCCCGCGCTTCCCATCGGCTTCGGCGTCTTCGGGATGGTGTGGGGCGCCTGGCAGGCCGTCCTGCCGGATCTCGCCGTGCACTTCGGGCTCAGCAGTGGACCGCTCGGGGTGGCGCTCACGGTCGGCTTCGCGGCGTCGCTTCCGGCGATGCTCGCAACCGGCCGGCTGCTGGACCGGGCCGGCACCGGTCGCGGCATGGCGATCACGGCGGCCTGCATGGCCGCAGGGCTGGGAGTGGTCGGATCGCTCGGGCCGCTACCGACCCTCGTCCTCGGAATCGTCCTGTTCGTCGTCGGCAGCGGCGCATTCGACGTGGCGATCAACGGCGCGGCGCTCGGTGACGAAACCTGGAGTCGCCCGGCACGCCTGACCCTGCTGCACGCTGCGTTCAGCGGCGGCGGCGTGGTGGGTGCGGTCGGTGCCGGCGCGCTGGTGGGCGGCGGGCTCCCGTTCCGGCTGGTCTATCCCATCCTCGTCGTCTCGCTCGTCGCCGTCGCCGTGCTGGCAGCCACGGCCAGCTGGCGGCAAGTCCGATCGGAGGGTGCCGTCCCGCGTGCGATCGCGCTGGCGATGGTGCCACTTGCCGGCCTCGCGGGCCTGGCGTTCCTGATCGAGGGATCGATGGAGACCTGGTCGGCGATCTACTTGCGAGACGTCCTCGGTGCCGCGGCATTCGTGGGCGCCCTGGGACCCGGGGCCTTCCACGCTGCGATGCTCATCGGCCGCCTCATCGGCGTCGGCGTGGCGGGCTCGCTCGGTGCGCCGGCCACGCTGCTCGTCTCGGGATCCATGACGCTCGCCGGCATGGTGGTCGCACTGGTCGTCACGGAGCCCGTGGCCGCGATCGTCGGCATGGCGATCGCTGCCCTCGGTGCCTCGTTCGTCGTGCCGGTGGTCGTCAGCCTCGCAGGGCGTCGCGCTGAGCGATTTGCCGGCCGCGCCGCCTCGTACGTGCTGACGCTTGGGTATGCCGGCTTCCTCATCGGGCCCTCGCTGGTGGGGGTCCTGGGCGAGCTTGCCGGACTGCGAGTCGCCCTCATCGTGATCCCGGCGGCGGCCGGGATCATCGCGCTCGCCTCGCGAACCCGAGCGGCGCGCGCCTGACCCAGCCCTGGTACGCGTCGTGCGGTGCTGAGGCCGGACTTACCTCCAGTGGCATCTTGCTGGTAGGCTATGAGTTCTGCGCACGACGAAATCGTCGCACGGACCGTGTGCCCCGCCCGTCGCTCGGATCCGCCAGGGATGAGGAGGTTAGGAGAGCATGGTCTTCGGATCAAAGCGTGAAACCAAGCCGGACAGCCTCTCGCGCGAGGATGTGGTCGGGAACCTGTATCCGGATAGTCTGACGAGTGAGGTCGACGTGGCACAGTCACCCAGCACCGAATTCCCCCGACGGGACGATCGCGGCAACGAGAGCGTCATCGACCCGCATGCCCGCTTCAACGGCAAGTACGTCAGCGACCGCGACCTGCGGATCGAGGGCGAGGCCCAGGGCGAGATCGAATGCCAGGGGACCCTGATCATCAGCCCACAGGCCCGCGTGCGAAGCGCGATCAAGGCCCACAACGTCGTCGTCAACGGCGACTACGAGGGCGACGTCGACTGCGGCGGGCGCTTCGAGATCGGCTCGACCGGCCGCGTCAAGGGCAACATCAAGACGCAGGTCCTCGTGGTCAAGGAGGGAGCCCACTGGGAGGGCGGCGTCACGATGACGCGCGAGCCCGGTGCACGCCCGGCGACGCCGCCCGGCGGCCCCTCCGACCGCCAGGCCGCTCCGGCCCG
>CAYYDA010000052.1:0-9867 GCA_964470495.1 uncultured Steroidobacteraceae bacterium
CTGTTGCACGAAGGGAAGAAGGTCGGGGTCAGCGCCACCAGCCACAAGGTGATCACCAACTTCCTGAACGAGGTACTCGGCGCCGCCGACGGAATGGTCGAGGTGCAGGCCGCGCAGAAGGTGTCCGAAGGCTCGGCGCGTGCGATCGATGAGCGGGTGACACACGTCGAGAAGAACGGCGAGGTGCAGGACGGGCTCTCGAGCGGGGAATTCAACGTTGCGGCGGGCACGGTCTGGCTCTGGGCAGCCGAGAAGAGCGAGGAGATGGTCGACGTGCTCTTCGTCGATGAGGCCGGGCAGATTTCGCTGGCGAACCTCCTCGCGATGGCGCGCTCGGCGCGGTCGATCGTGCTGCTCGGCGACCCGCAGCAGCTCGACCAGCCCCTGCAGGGCTCGCACCCGCCGGGCGCCGACCAATCGGCGCTGGGTCATCTCCTCGGCGATCACGACGCCATGCCGGAGCACCTGGGCCTGTTCCTCGAGCACACGTGGCGGCTCCATCCGGCCGTGACCGCGTTCACATCCGAGGCGTTCTACGAGGGCAAGCTCCATTCGCGCGACAACCTGGAGACGCAGCAGCTCCACGGTCCAGAGCCGATGCATGGGGCAGGGCTGCGCATCATCGAGGCCGATCACACCGGCGCGGACAGCCTGTCGCCCGAGGAGGCGCACCAGGTCGCCAACCTCGTCCGGGCCCTCGTCGAGAGCGGTTCGACCTGGGTCGACCGCGACAACGTTGAGCGACCGCTGGGCTACCGCGACGTGCTGGTCGTCGCACCGTACAACGCGCAGGTCGGCGCGATCGCGGCGCTTCTCCCCCCAGACGCACGGGTCGGCACGGTCGACAAGTTCCAGGGCCAGGAGGCGCCGGTGAGCATCTACTCCATGACGAGCAGCTCGCCGGAGGATGCGCCCCGCGGCATGAGCTTCCTCTACTCCCGCAACCGGCTCAACGTGGCGACCTCGCGAGCCCGATGCGTCGCCGTGGTAGTGGCCGAGCCCGCGCTCTTGCGCGTGCGCGCGCGGACGCCCGAGCAGATGCGTCTCGCGAACGCGCTATGCCAGTTCGCGGAGATGGCGAACGCCACCTAGGTCAACGTATCCTCCTTCTCATGCCGAACCTGCCGTCGGGCACCGTCACGTTCGTGTTCAGCGACATCGAGGGCAGCACCAGCCTGCTCAAGCGGCTCGGCGACAAGCTGTACGCGGAGCTGCTGGCGACGCATCGGCGCATCGTGCGCGAGACGTTCGGGGCGCTGCACGGCCAGGAGATCGACACGCAGGGCGACGCGTTCTTCTATTCGTTCCCCCGGGCCCGGGACGCGGTGGAGGCGGCCGTCGGGGTACAGCGCGCGCACGAGCGGGAGGCGTGGCCGGAGGGCGTATCGGTCCGCATGCGGCTCGGTCTCCACACGGGCGAGCCGGCGATCGGCGACGAGGGCTACACCGGGCTCGACGTCGTGCGCGCCTCGCGTATTGCGGCCGTCGGCCGCGGAGGCCAGGTCCTGCTGTCGGAGACGACGAGCGCGATCGTGGCCGGCGACCTGCCGGAGGGCGTGAAGCTCCACTCACTGGGCGACCAGCGGCTGCGCGACATCGATCGGCCCGAGCCGCTCCACGAGCTGCGCATCGAGGGCGTGCCGACGACGCCGGCTGCGACGGCGGGCGATCTCGAGCTGCCCGATATCCCGGATCCGTCCGGGACGCTGCCTGCGTGGCTGCGGGGGTCGGTCGCGCACATCGGTGAGCACACGAGCGAGCTGATCGAGCGACGCGTCCTTGCCGAGCTGACCGACGCCTTCAGCGCCCGTGACGCCCGTGCGTCGACGTACGCGCGGAAGGAGCCGAAGGCGCCGCCTCCGCCGCCGAAGGGCTCCGTGGCCGACGAGATCGCGAAGCTCCAGGCCCTGCGGGACTCCGGCGCCCTGACCGACGAGCAGTACGCTCGCGCCGTCGACCGTGCGATCGAGGGCGCCGGCTGAGCCCAGGGGCGGGCAAGCCCTTGTCGGGAGACAAGCGTCGGCGTATGGTGCCGGCGCTGCTCGAAAGGGCGCGGAGGCAAACGAGCTGACCGAGCTGCTCGAAATCGGCGCACACGGCATCACGGCCATCCTCGCCATCTGGCTGGGCCTGCTGGTCCTGACTCGTGCGGGGCGGAGGGCTCGCGGTGCTCCGGTCTTCAGCTTCCTGTGCCTGCTGCTGACGCTGTGGTCGGTGGCGATCATCGTGCAGCGCATCGGCACCGACCCTTCGGTCAAGCCGGCGGTGAACCTCGTTGAGGACATCTCCGCATTCCTGCTGCCTGCGGCCACGTTGCACATTGCCCTGTCGGTCGCCGTCGAGGGCCGCCGGTCGACCCTAGCCACCGCGCTCCTGGTGGGCGCCTACGTGGTCGGCGTACTGGCCGGCCTGCAGGCCATCATCGACCCTGAGCACCCGATCGGATTCACGCCACCCACCTTTGCGCCGCTGGGCCTTCCGGACACGGCGGTGGCGTGGGCGTTCGCCGCCGCTCGGGCCGTCATCTTCGGCAGCGCCATCGTGTACCTCGTCCTGGGGCTGCGGCGGGCGGGCGACGACCGCGCGCGGCAACGCCAGCTCCAGTTCGCGCTCGCCACGGTGGTGTTCGGCGTCGTCGGCGGCATGGCGCGCATCCTTCCGGAGGAGGTCGGGGGGCCGCGGTGGATCGGCGTCTCACTCGTGGCCGTCGCGGTCGTCCTCGCCACCTACGCGGTGCTCGCGCAGCACGTGTTCGTGGCCGCCGACGTCGCGGGGCGCGCATTGCGCGGATCGCTCTTCGCGGGCCTGGGGATCGTCGTGTATGTCGCGGCGCTCATCGGCCTCGAGGCCACCGCGTCGCGAGTGCTGGCCATCAACATCCCGCTGATCACCGCGCTCGCGGTCGTCGTGACGCTGGCCCTCTTCGACCCGATCGCGCAGCGCGCGCAGGCCTTCCTCGCCGGATCCCCCAGGGCGGCCGCCGAAGGACGCCTGCTCCAGGCGCTCGGAACCGATCCGATGCTGGCACAGGCGCCGGACCGCGCCATCGTGCCGGCGCTGGCGCGCTTGGTGCGCATCTTCGAGCTCACCGGTGCGGAGGTGACGGATGCCGATGGAGCGGTCCGTGCTCGACTCGGCACCCTCGAACCCGCCAACGCGGGCGGGATTCGCCTCGACCTCGGCGATGGCGACGGGACGGCCGGCGCGGCGACGTTCGGCCGCAAGCGGAACGGCCTCTCCTTCACGACGTCCGAGATCGACGCGCTCAGCCTGGCGGCCTCCTACCTCGGATCGAGCCTGCGCCTGGCAGAGCGACACCACGTGCAGGCATCGGCGCTGGCCGATCTTCGAGCCGAGCGCGCGGAGGTGCTGTCCCAGGGATCGGCCCTCAGCGAGGCGCTGGCAGATGCCACGACGCCGCCGGCCGGCCTGTATGTCCATGCGCTGGGCTCGCTGCGGGCGGAGCTGGATGGAACGCCCGTCCGTCGCTGGGGCGGCGAGAAGGCGGGCGCGCGTCAGGCCGAGGCGATCTTCGCGTTCCTGCTCGATCGCGGCGACCAGGGCGCGTCGAAGGACGAGATCGTTGAGCTCGTCTGGCCCGATGTGGACCTAGACCGGGCCGACGTTGCCTTCCATCGCACCATGCTCGGCCTTCGATCCGTGCTCAAGCCGGGCCGGCGAGCGAGGACGGGCGACGGACCAATCGCCTTCCACCACGACCGGTATCGGCTCGACCCCGGCGTCGTTGCGTGGAGCGACGTCGAGGAGTTCGACGCCCTGGTGACGCAGGCCGGATCCGCCACTCCGGATGCTGCGCTGGGCTTCCTCGAGCGAGCGAGGGCGCTCTATCGCGGGGACTACCTCGACGATTGCCCGTATTACGGCGACAGCGTGCACGTGGAGGATCGGCGGACGGACCTTCGCCGGCGGTACGTGGACGTCCTGGCCGAGCTCGGCGAACGGTACGAGCGGCGTGGCGAGCGGACCGCCGCCGCCAACCTGCTGCGCCAGGCGCAGGCCGTCGCCGACGACGAGCTGCCGCGCGTGACCGAGGCCCTCGGACGGCTGGCAGCCGCGCCTGCACCGCCTCCAGATCCGGCCTGAGGTCCGACTCCGCCTACGTCAAACGGACGGACCGGGCATTCCACACTCGACCGATCGCGCACCTCGCTGGCACTGGCGAAGCGGCGTCCGAACGTTCACCTGCGCGGACCACGCTGGAGGCTCAGCCGGCCGCCGCCTGAGCCAGTCCCCAGTCCGACCCACGAGCGGCGCCTTCGGGCGCCGCTCGTTTGATGACCAGCCCTCATGATGGCGGCATGCCGCCCTCCTGCTGCGACGTCGACTACGACAGGATGTTCGACGCCCGAACTGCGCATCGCGAGCTCACCGCGTACCGACGGTCGGGACCGACCGGGAGCACCCGGCGGTTGATCGACGCCATCAAGGCGACGGGCGTCGAGAGGGCGTCCGTGCTCGACATCGGCGGTGGCGTGGGCGTCATCGGCTTCGAGCTTCTGGCGGCAGGCGCCAACCGGTTGACCGACGTCGACGCGGCGCGGGCGTATGTCGCAGTCGCGCGGGATGAAGCCGGGCGGCTCGGGTTGGAGGACCGAACGACCTTCCGTCACGGCGACTTCGTGGCGCTCGCGGATGAGATCGGGTCCGCCGACGTCGTCACCCTCGACCGCGTGGTCTGCTGCTACGGCGACTGGACCGCGCTCGTCGACCGATCGATCGCGCACGCCCGACGGATCTACGGCCTGGTCTACCCGAACGACCGGTGGTGGACGCGATTCGGCATCTGGATGGGAAACCTCACGCTGCGCTTCTCGCGACAGTCGTACCGCGGGTACGTCCACCCCGAGCGTGCGATCGATGCTCGGATCCGGGACGCAGGCTTCGAACGTCGCCTGCATCACCGTGGGTGGCTGTGGCAGACGGCGGTCTATCAGCGGACGAGCGAGCGGTAGCCTGCGGACGGGTGTATCGGCCAGGAAGTGGCCGAATTGCCCTGCGGGTGGGTGAATCGGCAACGCCAGGGCGTCACGGTGGCCATGCGAGTCCCGGGGTGGGCGAGGCGGGCAGGACGTGGCTGATTCACCCTCCGCTTGGGTGATTGCCACGGCTGCCGAGGTGGCGCATGATGCGCCCGACCAATCACGCAGCACGCACGAGGAGGATCACGCATGAGTGCCACGGCACCCTGTCCTCCCGATGCCTCGAGGCGCCGCTCCCGCTGACGCCCTCCGAGGGTCGGGACCTGTCCCCGCACACTCGGAGCATGCTTCGTGCACCCATCAACCGCGCCGACGCGCGAGGCTCCGTCGTGGCTGCTCGATGAGCCATACGACGAGATCTCGCTCGGCACCCTGAAATCCGGCAAGGAGGCCGAGGTCTTCCTGCTCGAGCGCCGATACGCCTCGGGCTCGACCGCCCTCCTCGCTCACAAGCGATACCGTCCGCGCCGCCCCGCACGCGGTGAGCTGCGCGAGCTCGGCTTCAAGAAGGCAACCCAGTACCGCCACGACTCGACGTATCGCGCTGGCTGGTTCCTGTCGAGCCGCGACAGGCGCGCGGTCGCGCACAAGACGGATCACGGCCACGACGTGATCGAGCGCATGTGGCCGATCCAGGAGATGACGATGCTCGAGCTGGCCTGGGCATCGGGCGCATCGGTCCCGTACCCGGTCGAGCGCACCGATGATGGCGTCGTCATGGAGTTCATCGGCGACCTCGAGGCCGCGGCTCCCCGGCTGGCGCAGGCACAGCTGTCGGCTGGCGAGGTCGCATCGGCCTGGGAGCAGCTCCTGGCGAGCCTGCGCGCGCTCACGCGGGCCGGCGTCGTGCACGCCGACCTGTCCGCCTACAACCTCCTGTGGTGGCAGGGACGCGTGGTGGTCATCGACCTGCCGCAGGCAGTCGAGTTCATCACGAACGCAGATGCGCCCGAGCTGCTGCATCGCGACCTCGCCAACGTCGGCGGCTGGTTCGAGCGCAACGGCGTGGAGGTGGATGTCGAGGGCGTCTTCGACGAGCTGCTGGGACTGGCCTCGTAGGTCAGCCTGCCGGGGTGGGCGTCAGGGGGCGCGGCGGTCCTCGAACCGGCCAAGGACCTCGGCGAGCGGGACGGCCTGCGAGAAGAGGAAGCCCTGGGCACGCTGGAACCCGAGTCCCAGCAGCATGAGGCGCTGCGCCTCGTGCTCGACCCCCTCCACGATCGTCTCGAGCGAGAGCTTCTCGGCGATGTGGCCGATGGCGCGCATGACCTCCTGCCGCTGCGGCTCCTCGTGGACGCGCTCAACGAGCGAGCGGTCGATCTTCAGGACGTTGATCGGCAGCCGGCCCAGGTACTCGAGCGACGAGTACCCCGAGCCGAAGTCGTCGAGCGCGATCCGGACGCCCAGTGCCTGGACCTGCAGCAGTTCGGTCTCGGAGCCCGCGCCGGCGGAGGCGAGCGTGCTCTCGGTGAGCTCCAACAGGAGGCGGGCGGGACGCATTCCGGTGGCCGCCAGCACCTCCTCCACGAGCTGCGGCAGCGTGCCGTCACCGAGCTGATGCGCCGACACATTGACCGACACCATGACCGATCCATCGGCCAGATCGGTGCAGGCGCGGCGCAGGACCCACTCGCCGAGTCGAGCGATGAGCCCGCCCTCCTCGGCCAGCGGGATAAAGTCCGCAGGCATGAGGCAGCCGAGGTGCGGGTGGTTCCAGCGGACGAGCGCCTCGAGGCCGATGAGGCTGCCGCTTTCCATCGCGACGATCGGCTGGTACTCCAGGAACAGGTCATCGGTCTCCAGCGCGTGATCCAGGGCCGCGCGCAGCGCGCGGCGGCGCGCCATCGGCTCCTCCATGCCGTGCTCGAAGACCTCGACGAGCCCGTTGCCTCGTGACTTCGCCACGTACATGGCGGTGTCGGCGTTGCGCAGCATCTCGTCGGCCGTCTCGGACGCGTCGCCCGCCAACCGGACGGCGCGGGTCGCGACGCCGACGCTGGCGGTGAGGGTCGCGGTGCCCACGCTGAGCTGGAAGGGCTCTGCCAGCGCGGCCAGGATGCGTTTGCCGACTCCCTCGGCCCGCTCGCGGTCGGCGTCCTCCAGGAGGAACGCGAACTCGTCGCCGCCGAGGCGGCACGCGGTGTCCTCCGGACGCAGGACGCCGGCAAGCCGATCGGCGACTAGCCGCAGAAGCTCGTCCCCTGCGGCGTGCCCGAGCGAGTCGTTGATGTCCTTGAAATCGTCGAGGTCCACGAAGAGCGCCGCGATTCCGCTCGTGCGGTTGCGCCGCACCAGCGCGTGGGAGAGCCGATCGACGAACAGGACCCGGTTCGGCAGGCCCGTCAAGGGGTCGTGCAAAGCCTGGTGGCGCAGCTGGTCCTCGAGGTTCTTCCGGTCGCTGATGTCGACGAGGATGCCCTGCACCATCGACGGCCGGCCGTCACCGTCTCGGGCGATGACCGCCTCGTCATCGATGACCCACACAACGCGTCCGTCGCGCGCGATGATCCGGTATTCCCACCGGCCCTTGGCGTCGATGCGTTCGGCTTCATCGAGCTCGGCGAGGGCGATCCGCTCGCGGTCGGCCTGGTGGATGCTGTTGATCCAGAGCGTCGGGTCCGCAACCCACTCATCGGGCGTGTAGCCGAGCAGGTCGAAGATCTTGGGGCTCACGAAGTGCCACCGGCCGTGACGGCCCACCTCGGCCACGTAGACGACGCCGGGCACTCGATCGACGACTGCCCGGTACTGCGCCTCGGCAACGGTCAGCTCGTCGGCGAGCTGCCGCTCACGACCGATCACTCGCTCGCGGTCGCTGAGGAGGACCGTCTGACGCCCGATCGCACAGATGACGACGAGCGCAAGGGCGGCCGCTGCGGCGATGCGCGCGGGGCCGTCGGTCACGGTGGAGGTCGTGATGAGCACGATCACGAGAACGGCCGTCAGGAGAACGCTCCCGAGGGGCAGAAGGCCGCGCAGCCAGGCGGCGACGGCCGTGTACCGGCGCCCCGCGTGGGCGGCATCGCTCCAGCGACTGCCACCGTGCCCGACGAGCAGCGTTGACACGGCGACGGCGGCATGCAGGCCCGTCTGCGCCGGCCCGTCGATCGCCGGCTGGAGGAGGCCGAACTGTGCGGCCGCGCCAAGCCCGAGCCCGGCGAGCAGCTCCCATTGGCCCACGAAGCGCAGCGGCACGCGCGTGGCGACGTTCAGGAGCAACGTGGAGCTCATGATGGCCAGGAAGAATGCCCCGTGCACCAGGAGGGCCAACCCGGTCGAGTCCGTGACGAGGCTCGCACCGAGGACGATCACGCCACCGGTGGCCGCGGCGAAGATACCGACCGCGTCGAGGTACAGCGCCACCTCGTCGGCACGCCGCATCCGGCGGCGCGCGGCGGTGGCGAAGCTGCCGATGGCGGCGACGGCGAGCCCGAAGACGCTCAGCTCCGCGACCTGGGTCGGGCGGCCGGCGAGCTCACCTGTCAGCCGCACCACCTCCGCGATGAACCAGACGCAGACGGCGACGAGGACCCAGAAGCGCACCTGGCGCTCGCGGCCGGTCGCCCCACTCCATCCGCGGTGCGCGAAGGAAGCTGCCGCGGCGCTGGCCACGACGCGCAGGAAGGGACCGCCGATTGGCGTCGGCGCGAGGAGCAGCACCGCTGCGACGATGGCTGAAACGAAGAAAATCGGAGGAAGGGACGTTCGGCGCAGGGTCGCCGGGTGCGTCAGACTCCCCCCGCTGAGCTGCATGGCTTCGATGCACCGCGGAACGATTTCCAGTCGCTCGGAGCGTACGCGCACGGTCCCGATCGGCCATGGCGAGAAAGTACCCTCAGGCCCACGTTCGAGCGCTCGCCCGGCGTTACCGTGGCGTCGTGCAACCCTTCCGCTTCGCGGTCTACTCCAACGATGCCGAGCGCGCCGACGATTGGACGGTCTTTGCGAGACGCGTCGAGGAGCTGGGGTACGCGGCGCTCTACCTGACCGACCATCTGAACCGTCAGCTCGCGCCGACCGCGGCGCTGGCCGCGGCCGCGGCGGTCACGCGAACCCTCCGTATCGGCCCGTACGTGTTCGCCAACGACTTCCGGCACCCGCTCCTCGTGGCGCGCGAGGCCGCCACCCTCGACCGGTTGAGCGGAGGGCGCCTCGACCTGGGGCTGGGGGCGGGATGGAACGTGTCGGACTACCGTCAACTGGGCATCCCCTACGACCGGCCGGGGGTGCGGACCGACCGCCTGGTCGAGTCGTTCGGCATCATCCGCCGGCTCCTGTCCGGCGAGGAGGTCACGCACCACGGCCGGTTCTACCAGCTCGACCGGGCACGCGTCTCGCCCGCACCCATGCAGCGCCCGCATCCGCCGTTCATCCTGGGCGGCGGCGGGCCGCGCATCCTGCGCGTGGCGGCGCGGGAGGCGCAGATCGTCGGGTTCGTGCCGCAGTTCTCGGCGCGCGGCCGCCCGATCCTGCGCTACGTCGCGGAGTCGGGACTGGCCGAACGCGTCGCAATCGTGCGGCGCGCTGCCGGCCCGCGCTTCGAGGAGCTCGAGCTCAACGTGTTCGTCGCCGATGCCGGCGTCATCGGTGGCTCGCAGCCCATCGGTCCGACGCTCCGAGCGCTCCTGCGGTCGCTCGGGCCCACCGCCATCGGCGGCTCGGCATATCTGCTGTACGGGACGGTGGACCAGCTGCAAGAAGGGATGCTGCGGCGCCGAGAGGAGCTGGGGATCAGCTCGTACGGGATTCCGGCGCGCGCGATGGAAGCCTTCGCGCCGCTGGTCGCGTCACTCGCCGGCAGCTGAGATGTAGCGATGCTTGATGCGGTCGGCATCGCCGGCAAACGGGCCGCTGCCTCGGGCGTGGA
>CAYYDA010000053.1:0-9807 GCA_964470495.1 uncultured Steroidobacteraceae bacterium
CCCGCCGCACCTGAGCGTGGGCAACGCCCGCATTCCTATCGGATTTGCAGGTGGTGAGAATTTCAGGACGGTTGTGCAGCGGGATTTCGTGATAGCGGTCTCCGGGTGCAAATCCGATTGGATCCCGCCCGGGCGTCGCATGCAGGACGCACGAGCAGCCGCAACCGAGCGCGTACTCACTGCACGGGTCTGAACTTATGTGGACGGCCGGGCGTACTATGACAAACCCCAACGGCGATCGAGCGGCACAGGTGCCAGTGGAAGCCAATCAGCCGGAAAACCTCGTCGAGCGCATGCAGAGCGGCGACCTTGACGCGTTCGAGGAGTTTTTCAACACGTTCAAGCGCCCGGTCTACGCGACGGCACTGGCGATCACGCGCGACCCGTTCCTGGCCGAAGAGGTCCTCCAGGACTGCTTCGTGAAGGCGTATCGGGTCCGCGAGCGTCTCGATCCCGCACGCTCACCGCTGCCCTGGCTGCAGCGCGTGACGATCAACCTGTGCTACAGCCGCGTCAGCCGCAGGAAGGCACTGGCCGAGCCGCTCACCAGCCTGATCACGAACCTCGTCGTCGACCTCGCTGCCCGCCCCGACCAGGTCGTGGAGTCGCGCGAGGTCCTGGAGGTGCTCCAACGCGGGATCGACGCCCTGCCGCCGAAACAGCAGACGGCGGTGATCCTTTACTACCTTCACGGCTACTCGCTGGCCGAAGCCTCGGAGATCGCCGATTGCAACGTCGGCACCATGAAGTCCCGGCTGCACTATGCCCTCAAGGCCCTCCGCGTTCGCCTGCCGGTGGAGCGCCGCCTCCCGATCGGCACGCCGGCCACGGTGAGGGTGAGCCGATGAGGTGCAAGCGCATCTGCCGCGAGCTGCTGTGGCTCGCCAGGTTCGGCGAGTTTGGGCCGAGCTCGGCGCCGCATCTCGATCACCTCGCGGGCTGTGGAGGATGTCGCGACGAGGTCGGCTTCGACCGGGCCCTGGTCCAGCAGCTGCGGGTTGCCCTCGCCGAGCGCATCGCCAGCGAGGAGCCGTCGCCGGGTGCCTGGGGCGTGATCCTTGCGCGCGCGCAGACGCCCGAACGCGGCTTCCGCGAGTTCATGCGCAGCCACGGCGGCGCGCTGGCGTCGCGACTGCGCACCGCCACGGCCGTCTCGGCGGTCGCCCTGGCCGGCATCATCGCCACCTCGACGCAGGTCGCCATCACCCGGCCCGAGGCAGGATCGGCCGAGACCGAAGTCCGGCAGAGCCTGGACGGTGAGCGATTCGAGCTGCAGCCGCTCATTCCGCGGCCCCGGCAAATGGCAACGCCCGTCGTCTACGTGCCGGTCGCCGCTCCGAGCGATCCCGAGGCCGCCTTCCTGGTCAGCGCCTCGCTGCCCATCGTGGCCGCGGCGCCGCCCGCCGAGGAGCCTCCGGCAGAGGAGACGTCGATCGAGACGGTCGTCACGATCGGTGCGCCCTTCAGCCGGCTGACGCCGGCCGACCCGGTCGGCAGCCTCGACGGCCCTGTACCCGATCCGGCGCCGGTGGCGCAGGACGAGGTTCCGGCCGGCGAGCCCTACTAACCGCAGCGCGAGTGTGCAAGACTATCCAACCCTGATCCGAGGTCGAACGACCTCGCATACCCGTCGACGGCCGGAAGCGGTGCCCGTTGTCGCGGGACCGAATGAGATGCACCGCAATCGTTGATCAACTTAAGTGTGGAGGAGAGTGGATGCGAACCTGGAGATGGGTCTCCGTCCTCGCCGTGATCGTGCTCGTGCTGGCGGCCTGCGGACAGCAGGCAGCGCCCAGCGAGTCGGCTGCAGCGAGCGAAGAGCCGGCGGCGAGTGAGCCCGCCCCGAGCGAGTCCGAGGGCACGGCGTTCGAGGGAACCAGCTATCCCGAGGACGGTCCGGCCGAGTGCGGCGCCGAGGCGACCGACACGAACGACGCCTATACCGGCAACATCGAGCAGATCCGCGCCGAGGATGAGCTGACGGTCGTGTTCGACCTCTGCAATCCCGATGTCGCCTTCCTTTCGAAGGTCGCGTTCACCTCGTTTGCGATCAATGATGCTGACTACCTCGAGGCGCACGCCGAAGATGGCTCGCTCGTCGAGGAGCCGAACGGCACCGGGCCCTACGTCCTGGATGCCTGGAACCGCGGCTCGGACATCGCGCTCAGCGCGAATCCCGACTACTGGGGCGACGCCCCGCTCTCGCAGAGCGTCATCTTCCGCTGGAGCGCCGAGGCGGCTCAGCGGCTCGTCGAGCTTCAGTCGGGCCAGGTGGACGGCATCGACAACCCAGGCCCCGATGACTTTGAGATCATCGAGGGCGATGCCAACCTGCAGCTGCTGCCGCGTGAGGGCCTGAACACCTTCTACGTCGGCTTCAACAACACGTACGAGCCGTTCGACAACGAGCTGGTGCGCCAGGCCATTGCGATGGGCATCGACCGCGAGCGGATCGTCAACAACTTCTACCCGCCGGGGTCCGAGGTCGCCAGCCACTTCACGCCGGGAGCGATCCCGTTCGGTGAGGAGGGCGACCCGTGGTACGAGTTCGACCCGGAGGCGGCGCGCGAGCTGCTGGCCGAGGCTGGATTCCCCGACGGCTTCGAGACGCAGATCCATCTGCGCGACGTGGTCCGTGGCTACCTCCCGCTGCCGAAGGAGGTCGCGGCTGACCTGCAGGCGCAACTCGAGGCGAACCTCGGGATCACCGCCACCATCGACATCCAGGAGTCGACCACCTACATCGACAACTCGGACTCCGGCAACCTGCCGGGGATCCATCTGCTCGGTTGGGGTGCCGACTATCCGGATGCCACCAACTTCCTGGACTACCACTTCGGCGCGGGTGCGTCGTCGCAGTTCGGCGAGAAGTGGGACGACATCACCGCCCCGCTGGCGACCGGTGCCTCGAGCGTCGAGGATGCCGATCGCTCGGCTGCCTACGAGGAGGCGAACAACGCCCTCCGCACGCATGTGCCAATGATCCCGATCGCCCACGGCGGCTCGGGCACGGCGTGGCAGGCGGACAACGAGGGCGCGCATTCGTCGCCGCTGGGCAACGAGGCGATGGCGGTCGTTGCTCCTGGAGCCGACGACCAGCTCGTCTGGCTCCAGAACGGTGAGCCGGGTGGCCTGTACTGCGCCGACGAGTCGGACGGTGAGGCACTGCGCGTGTGCGAGCAGATCACGGAGGCGCTCTACGCCTACGAGGTCGGCGGTACGGCGGCGATCCCGGCCCTGGCCGAGGAGTGCGTCCCGAACGACGCGCTCGACGAGTGGACCTGCACCCTCCGCGAGGGCGTGACGTTCCACGACGGGGCCACCCTCGACGCCAATGACGTGGTTGTCTCCTACGCGGTCCAGTGGGATGCGGAGCATCCGCTCCACATCGGCCGCGACGGCAGCTTCACCTACTTCGGCGCCCTGTGGGGCGGGTTCCTGAATCCGCCCGTGCCGGAGCCGGCGGCCTAGAGCAGCCGCTTCCCTTGCACCGATAGAGGGGGTGCCGCCCACGGCGGCGCCCCCTCTCCCTATCTCCAACCGGATACCATGAGAGCTCGATGCTGCGCTTCATCCTGCGCCGGCTGCTCCTGAGCATCCCGGTCCTATTCGGCATCATCTTTCTCGTCTTCGCGCTCGCCCGGCTGCTGCCGGGCGATCCGTGCGTCGCCGCGCTCGGCGAGCGCGCGACCGATCAGATCTGCGACCAGTTCAACGCCAGGTACGGCCTGAACGAGCCGATCCCGATCCAGTTCGTCAACTACCTCGGCGACCTCGCGTCGGGTGACCTCGGTGACTCGATCCGGCAGGGGCGGCCGGTGGCCGAGATCCTCGTGGAGCGCCTGCCGGCGACGCTCGAGCTGACGATGTTCGCGCTGCTCTTCGCGGTGGTGGTGGGAGTCGGCCTGGGGCTGATCTCCGCGCGGCGACGCAACTCGCCGGCGGACGTCGGGACCATGGTCATCGCCAACATCGGCGTTTCGATCCCGGTCTTCGTGCTCGGGCTGGTGCTTGCCTTCGTCTTCGCCGTGGTGCTGCGCGGCACGCCGTTCGCGCTGCCGCCATCCGGCCGTCTGACGGCGGGTGTCAACGTCATGCCGCTCGTCGAGGTGTGGGGCCTCGAGGGCATGGCCGGCTTCCCGCGCGCCGCCCTCGACTTCATCTCGAACATGTACGTCGTCACGGCGCTCGTCACCGGTCAGTGGGGCCCGCTCGGCGACGCCCTCAAACACCTGATCCTGCCGATGGTCGCACTCGGAACCATCCCGATGGCGATCATCGCGCGAATGACCCGCTCCGCCATGCTCGACGTGCTCGGGCTCGACTACATCCGCACGGCTCGCGCCAAGGGGGCCAGCGAAGGCCTCGTCGTGCGGCGTCACGCACTGCGCAACGCGCTCCTGCCGGTCGTGACCGTGGTCGGCCTGTCGCTCGGGGCGCTGTTGTCCGGCGCCGTCCTGACCGAGACGATCTTCAACCTGGCCGGGTTGGGCCGCACCCTGACCGAGGCGATCTTCGGCCGCGACTACATCGTGGTCCAGGCCCTGACGCTCGTGACCGCGGTCACATACCTGGTCGTGAACCTCGTCGTCGACGTGCTGTACGCGTTCATTGATCCGCGGATCCGGCTCAGCTGATGTCCGGCACGACCGATCTCGTTCCGGCCCAGCTGGAGGACCGCCAGCTCGCGGAGCGACGCCCGGCCTCCCTCTGGCGCGACACGCTCCGCGTCGTCCTCCGCCAGCGCTCAGCGGTGGTAGGCCTTGCGCTCCTCGCCATCCTGCTCTTCGCGGCGGTCTTCGCGGACGTCATCGCGCCGTACGATCCCGACGAGCAGCTCTACAGCATCCCCGGCGCGACACGGCTGGCCGGGCCATGCATCCACCTCCTCGGCTGCGCCGAGACCCAGCCGCAGTTCGTGATGGGCCTCGACTCGAACGCGCGCGACGAGTTCAGCCGTGTCCTGCACGGCTCCCGAATCTCGCTCCAGATCGGGCTCATCACGGTCGGCTTCGCCATCGTCGCCGGCACCCTGATCGGCGCGATCTCGGGCTACGCCGGTGGCTGGGTCGATAACGTCCTGATGCGGATCATGGACGTCGTCCTCGCCTTCCCGGCCCTGATCCTGGCCATCGCAATCACCCTGGCCGTGACCAACGCTGACATACCGTTCCTGGACGACAGACTGCGCGCCGCCATGTTCGCCGTGGGCCTCGTCGCGATCCCCGTGTACGCCCGCGTCATGCGCGCGTCGGTCCTGTCGATTCGGGAGCGAGACTTCGTGACCGCCTCGCGAGCACTGGGTGAGTCCGGCCGCGGGATCCTCTTCCGGCGCATCCTTCCGAACGCGCTCACCCCACTGATCGTGCAGGGCACGCTCGGCATCGCGGGAGCCATCCTGGAGGTCGCGGCGCTGTCGTTCGTTGGCCTGGCAGCGCAGCCGCCGGCCGCGGAATGGGGATCCATGATCGGCGCCGAGCGCAACGCTCTGTTCAGCGCTCCGCACCTCGTCCTCTTCCCTGGCATCGCGCTTTCGCTCAGCGTCCTCGGCTTCAACCTGCTTGGCGACGGGCTGCGCGACGCGCTCGACCCGCGGCTGAACCGATGACCGTCGGCGAGGTGCAGGAGATCGGCCGTCGGGTCGGGCGTGCCGGCGATCGGCTGCTCGAGGTGAAGGGCCTCCAGACCAGCTTCCACACCAGCGACGGGGTGGTCCGGGCGGTCACCGGGGTCGACTTCCACGTGGACCGTGGCGAAGTGATGGGCCTCGTCGGCGAGTCGGGCTGCGGAAAGAGCGTCACCAGCCTGTCGATCATGCGCCTGATCGTGCCTCCCGGCCGGATCGAGGCGGGAGAGGTGCTGTTCGACGGCGAGGACCTGCTGCGCTACCCGGAGAAGCGCATGCGCGAGCTGCGCGGAGAGCGGATCAGCATGATCTTCCAGCAGCCGACGAGCAGCCTGAACCCGGTCTACGACGTCGGGTTCCAGCTGGGGGAGGTGCTCGAGCTGCACCGCGGGCTCAACCGACGTGGCGCCCGCGCGCGCGCCCTCGAGCTGCTCCAGATGGTTGGCATCCCCGATCCGCGCCGCCGGCTGGATGCCTTCCCGCACGAGCTGTCGGGAGGCATGGCGCAGCGCGTCATGATCGCCATGGCGCTGGCCTGCGAGCCGGAGCTGCTGATCGCCGATGAGCCGACGACCGCGCTGGACGTGACGATCCAGGCCCAGATCCTGGATCTGATGCGGGCTCTCCAGAAGGAGACCAACACGGCCATGATCCTGATCACCCACGACCTGGGAGTGGTTGCCGAGATGTGCGACCGCGTGGCGGTCATGTACGCCGGCGAGATCGTGGAGCAGACCGACGTCGCCACGCTCTTCGAGAATCCGAAGCATCCCTACACCCGCGGCCTCATCAGCTCGGTGCCGCTCCTCGGGCAGGAGCGGGAATCCCTGGCCACGATCCCGGGATCCGTGCCGAACCTGATCGACCTTCCCGCCGGCTGCCGCTTCTCGCCGCGCTGCACCGCGCGTGTCGAGTTCCACAACGACCTCGCCACCGAGCGGCACCCGGAGCTGCTTGCGGTGACCGAATCGCACGCGGCGCGCTGCTGGCTGTACCACGACGCCGATGGGACCCTGCGCGACCGGGCGCTCAACGCGGACGAGCCGAGCGCATGACGTCCGAGCAGCACAACGGGAACCTGGTCGAGGTCGAGCATCTCGCGCTGTACTTCCCGATCGTCGGCGGAGTCCTGCATCGCAAGGTCGGCGACGTGAAGGCGGTCGACGACGTCAGCTTCACCATCCGGCGCGGGGAGACGCTCGGCCTGGTCGGGGAGTCGGGCTGCGGCAAGACGACCGTGGGTCGCACTCTGCTGCGCCTCGTCGAGCCGACGGCCGGGAAGATCGTCTTCGACGGGACCGACATCACGAAGACGAAGGGCAGCGATCTGAAGCCGATCCGGCGGCGCATGCAGATCATCTTCCAGGACCCGTTCGCCAGCCTGGATCCGCGGGCGCCGATCGGCTCCAGTATCGGCGAGGGGCTGCGCATCCACGGCGTCGGCTCGGCCGACGAGCGACGCACCCGCGTCGCCAAGATCATGGAGATGGTCGGACTCCAGCCGTACCACGCCCGGCGCTATCCGCACGAGTTCTCCGGCGGCCAGCGTCAGCGCATCGGTATCGCGCGCGCGCTCGTGCTGGAGCCTGACCTGATCGTGTGCGACGAGCCGGTATCGGCCCTCGACGTGTCGATCCAGGCCCAGGTGCTCAACCTGCTGCGCGGACTCCAGCGCGAGCTCGGCCTGACCTACCTGTTCATCGCGCACAACATGGGCGTGGTCGAGCACATCAGCGATCGCGTCGCGGTGA
Source organism: uncultured Steroidobacteraceae bacterium (assembly GCA_964470495.1). GTDB lineage: Bacteria > Chloroflexota > Limnocylindria > QHBO01 > QHBO01 > JACDBZ01. The sequence goes on from CAYYDA010000053.1 coordinate 7,378, forward strand.
TGTACCTCGGCGGCATCGCCGAGCTGGCAGGTTCACGCGAGATCTACCGCACGCCCCTTCACCCGTACACGATCGCGCTCCTGTCGGCCGTGCCCGCCGCCTCGCCGCGCGGTCGCGATCGGCGGCGTCGGATCATCCTCCTGGGCGACGTTCCATCGCCGGTCAACCCACCGACCGGCTGCCGCTTCCACACGCGCTGCTGGCTGCGCAAGCAGCTCGACAACCCCGAGCGCTGCATGACCGAGCGTCCCGAGCTCCGCCAGCTGCGCGACGAGCATCAGGTGGCGTGCCACTTCGCGGAGGAGCTAGTGCCGGGCGACGGTCGCGAACGGCACATTGCCGAGGCCGCGCGCACGAGCTCCGCCTTCGAAACCAGCGACGAGGAGGCGGGGGGGCCGGTCACGTTGCCGCCGGTGGACACCGGCGGGGTGTTCGACCGTGGCGTGGGCGATGTCGGCGAGGAGACGCACGGCCGGCTCTGACCGCCCTGCGCTACGCTGCGCGGCATGGAGTACCGGATTGCGCTGGCCCAGATCGCGCCCCGCCTCGGCGAGGTCGACGCCAACTTCGAGCTCCTCAGCGAGCGCCTGAGCGCAGCGGTCGGCCAGGGCGGCGAGCTGGTCCTCTTTCCCGAGTTGGCTCTGACCGGGTACCTGCTCCAGGACCTCGTTCCCGAGGTGGCGATGCGGGCCGACGACCCGCGACTGGCAGCATTGAGCCGCAGCTCTGCGGGGACGCTGGTGGCGGTGGGCTTCGTCGAGGAGACGGACGACCATCGGTACTGCAACAGCGTCGCGCTGCTGCGCGATGGAGCCGTGCTCGCCGTCCATCGCAAGCTCTACCTGCCGACGTACGGCCTCTTCGACGAGGGCCGCTTCACCAGCGAGGGCGATCGCATCCGGACGGTCGATGTCGGGCCGCCCATCGGGCGTGTCGGCCTGTCGGTGTGCGAGGACTTCTGGCATCCATCGGTCCCGATGCTCCAGGCATACGACGGGGCGAGCCTGCTCGTCAACGTGGCCGCCGGGCCGTCGCGCGCGCCGGGCAGCGAGGCTGGACTCGTCGCCATCGCCGGCTGGCACAAGATGCAGGACACATTCGCGCTGCTCGGCACGGTGCCGATCGCGTTCTGTAACCGGGTCGGCAACGAGGAGGGCCTCACCTTCTGGGGCGGATCGCGGCTGCTGGCCGCCGACGGCTCGGTCGTGGTCGAGGCGCCGCTGTGGGAGGAGGCCCTCGTGGTCGGCACGCTCGAGACGGATGACCTGCGCATGCAGCGCTACGGCCTGCCGCTCCTGGCCGACGAGCGCCTGGAGCTGACCCGCCGCGAGCTGGATCGGATCATCGGGGAGCGCGCCGGCCTGCCGGCTCCAGCCGACGAGCCCGAATGACCGACTCGGACCGTACGCCGCTGCCGGCGATCGAGCCGGCGCAGGCAGTCGACGTCATCGTCGGCTTCATCAAAGCTCAGATGATCCAGACCGGCTTCGAGCGGATCGTGCTTGGTCTTTCCGGCGGGGTCGACTCGGCGACCGTCGCGTACCTCGCCGCTCGCGCGGTCGGCCCGCATAACGTGCTCGCCGTCCGAATGCCGTATTCGACCTCCTCCGAAGCCTCGGAGGCCGATGCGCTGCGCGTGGTCGAGGCTCTCGGATGCCGGAGCGAGCTGGTCGAGATCACCCCCATGGTCGACCCGATGCTGGCCCGCATCGGGGCCGACGGGCCCGATGGCAACGTGCGGCACGGCAACGTGATGGCTCGACAGCGGATGATCGTGCTGTACGACCGATCGGCCGCCTTCGATGCGCTCGTGGCCGGCACGAGCAACAAGACAGAGGCACTGCTCGGCTACGGGACCCTGCACGGAGACATGGCCGCCGCCTTCGCGCCGATCGGCGACCTCTACAAGACCCAGCTGCGCTCGGTCGCCACCGAGCTCGGCGTCCCGCGCGAGATCCTCGACAAACCACCGTCGGCCGACCTGTGGCCGGGCCAGACTGACGAGGGCGAGCTGGGCCGTTCCTACGACGCGCTCGACCGCACGCTGTTCGCGCTCGTCGATCGGCGATGGACGGTTGACCGATGTGTCCGAGCCGGCCTCGCCCGCGACCTGGTCGAGTGGGTCGCCCGGCGGGTGGCCCAGATGGAGTTCAAGCGGCAGCTGGCTCCAGTGGCGAAGGTCTCGCTCCGAACTCCGGGAATCGACCATCTCTATCCCCGCCGCCGCCCCGGGTCGCGCCGGGTCCGGTAAGCGCCTGGTAACGGGCCGGTAAGCACCGATCCGTAAGGTTCCGTCGCAAGCGGCCGTCCTCGCCCCCGGTACGCTGTGAGATGGAAGGAGCCATCGGATGAACAGGGTGATGCTCGTCGGCCGACTGACCCGGGACCCGGAACTGCGGTCGCTGCCATCGGGCAAGCACGTCGCAACCT
>CAYYDA010000054.1:0-9556 GCA_964470495.1 uncultured Steroidobacteraceae bacterium
CGGCTGACGACCGAGCGCAGCCACGAGCGCGGTCCGTGCGCCGGCTCCGGCGGCCGCCACCAGATCTCCTCCTGGGCGTAGGCCATGAAGCTGGACTGTCCGAACAGCTCCAGGTTGTCGCGCACGTCGGCGCAGGCGGCATGGAAGCGCGCGACGCCGTGGCGAGCGCCCTCCTCGACCAGTGCTCCGAGCAGGTCGTAGCGGATCTCCGCAGCCAGTGGCCCGTCGGCCGCGTCGAGCTCGGTGATGACCCAATCGTCGCGGTGCGGCTCCTCGATGGCGCGGCATGACCCGACGATCTCGCCGTCGATCTCGGCCACCAGGTGCACCGACGGCGCGCGGAGCGGCAGCCAGGACGGGATCAGGGTCGAGAGGCTGATGCGCGGAGTTTCGGCGGTCGGGGCGGGCACCGCCAGGCTGCGCCGATGGGCGTCGGGGGCGGCATGGACGCGGCGTGACAGATCGGTCAGCGCCTGCCTGTCGGTGAGGCGCGCGGCGCGGATTGTGCGCTCGACCTCGATCACACCGATGTCTCCGCGCCCTTCCCGATCATCTCCACCAGCAGCCGATGCATGCGCCGATCTCCCGTGAGCTCCGGGTGGAAGGCGGTGGCCAGCACGCGGCCCTGGCGCACGGCGACTGGCGAGCCGTCGGGATCACGCGCCAGCACCTCGGCCGAGGGACCCACGTCCGAGACGGTCGGCGCGCGGATGAAGACACCGTGCATCGGCTGCTCCCCGAGTACCGGCGCGTGGAGATCGGCCTCGAAGGAGTCGAGCTGGCGCCCGTAGCCGTTGCGTCGGATCTCGATGTCGAGCAGGCCGAAGTACGGCTCGTCACCGTCGGTCATGCGATCGGCCAGGAGGATCATGCCGGCGCAGGTGCCGAGCAGCGGCGCTCCGCCGCGTGCCAGCGACAGGATTGGCTCGCGCAGGCCGAATGCGTCGATCAGCTTGCGCATGGTGGTCGACTCGCCGCCGGGCAGAATCAGGGCATCGAGGTCGACGAGGTCGCGGGGAAGGCGCACCTCGACCGGCACAGCGCCGATTTCGCGGATCGCGTTGACGTGCTCGCGCACCGCTCCCTGGACGGCGAGCACTCCCACACGCGGCCGGCGTCCCTCCGTGGTCATGTGTCGAGCCCTACCAGCCTCGGGCGGCGAGACGCTCCTCGACAGGGAGCTCGCCGAGGGAGATGCCCCGCATCGGCTCGCCCAGACCGGCGCTGACCTCGGCCAGGATCTCGGGGTTGTCGTAATGCGTGACCGCCTTGACGATCGCCCGGGCGTAGCGCTCGGGGTTTTCGCTCTTGAAGATGCCGCTGCCGACGAAGACGGCCTCGGCGCCCAGCTGCCGCATCAGGCTGGCGTCGGCCGGTGTCGCCACGCCGCCGGCGCTGAAGTTCGCGACCGGCAGGGCGCCCGCCTCGGCGGTGGCCTTGACGACGTCGTACGGCGCCCGGAGCTCCTTGGCCGCGGCGAATAGCTCGTCGCTGCGCATGTTCTGGAGCTGGCGGATCCCCTTCTGCACGGCGCGCATGTGGCGCACGGCCTCGACGATGTCGCCGGTGCCGGCCTCGCCCTTGGTGCGGATCATGGCCGCACCCTCGCCGATGCGCCGCAGCGCCTCGCCCAGGTCGCGGCATCCGCACACGAACGGCACCTTGAAGTTGTGCTTGTCGATGTGGTGCTCCTCGTCGGCCGGCGTGAGCACCTCGGACTCGTCGATGTAGTCAACCTCGAGCGACTCGAGGATCTGGGCCTCCGCGAAGTGGCCGATGCGGCACTTGGCCATGACCGGGACGCTGACGGCCGCCTTGATCTCGTTGATCAGCTTCGGGTCGCTCATGCGCGCGACGCCGCCGAACTTGCGGATGTCGGACGGCACGCGCTCCAGCGCCATGACGGCGACCGCGCCTGCTTCCTCGGCGATGCGCGCCTGATCGGCGGTGACGACGTCCATGATCACCCCGCCCGCGAGCATGCGGGCGAGGCCGACCTTGGTGGCCCAGGTTGATCGTTCGATGGTGGTCATGCGTGTTCCTGTGCTCGGACCGATGCCGGCGCCTCGCGCCGCGGCGATTCGACGCTCCATTCTACTCGGGGCACCCCCGATCGCCCATCCGAGGGCAGGAGCGGACCGCGAGCTGCCGGCGACGCGCACATCGGCCCCTGTCTCGCGGTTGCCAGCGTTTCGAGGGTGTGGGCTATGATCGCGCGCAGGAAAGGCGCTCGATGATGATCAATGCCCCGGTACTGGTCCTGAACCAGAATTACGAGCCGCTCAACGTCTGCGACATCAGGCGCGCCTTCCGGCTGCTCGGTGCGTCCAAAGCGGAGCTCCTGGCCCGCAATCACCAGGTCATCCACACGCCGACGATCGAGATCCCGGCGCCGTCCGTCATCCGGCTCCAGTACCACGTCAAGCGACCGCAGCCGCGGGTCAAGCTGAGCCGTCGCGAGGTCTTCACCCGGGACCGTCACACGTGCCAGTACTGCGGCACGACGAACCGCGACCTGACCATCGACCACGTCATGCCCAAGCACCGGGGCGGACGCCACGAGTGGGACAACCTCGTCGCGGCGTGCCGTGCCTGCAACCACCGCAAGGGCGGCAAGACGGTTGCCGAGGCGCGCATGAGCCTGCTCCGCGAGCCGCGGGCTCCCCGCGCCGACCTTCGCTACCTGTTCGGGAACTACCTGGCCGACGAGCAGAACGACGCCTGGCGAAGCTACCTCTTCCTCGAGCCGATCCGCCCCACCCGGCCTCTCCAGACCGCCGGCTGAGGGTCGGCCGCGTGCCACCCACCGAAGAGCTGACCTATCCCGGCCTGCCCGAGCATGTCCGCCACGTCCTGGGCACCCTGATCGACGCCGGTCACGAGGTCGCCCTCGTCGGCGGCAGCGTGCGGGACCTGGTCGGCGCGGACACCGACGCCACCGATAACTGGGACGCGGCGACGTCCGCGCGCCCGGAGGAAGTGGCCGCGCTGTTCGCGGAGGCGGTGTGGCAGAACCGATTCGGCACGGTGACCATCGTCGGGCCGTCGCCGGTGGAGGTGACCTCCTACCGCACCGAGGGTGGCTACAGCGACCGTCGACGACCCGACGAGGTGCGGTTCGGCGCCTCGCTCGAGGAGGACCTGGCCCGGCGCGACTTCACGATCAACGCCGTCGCGTGGGTGCCGACGGACCTCGCCGCCGGCCGCGGGCGGGTGGTTGATCCCTTCGGCGGCGCGGCGGACCTGGAGGCCCGTCTCCTCCGTACCGTCGGCGAGCCGCGCGCGCGGTTCGGCGAGGACGCGCTGCGCCTGGTGAGGGCCGCCCGGTTTGCCGGACGCTTCGACATGGCCATCGAACCGGGCACCGAGGCTGCGATTCGCGAGCTGGCACCGGCCGTCGCGAACGTCTCGACCGAGCGGATCCGCGACGAGCTGCAGCGCATGCTCCGGTCCGAGGTGCCCTCGCGCGCCATCCGCATCCTGGAGCGCCTTGGCCTGCTGGCGCGGATCGTTCCGGAGCTCGCCGCGCTGCGCGGCGTGCCGCAGCAGAAGGCCGTGCCGGGTGATGCTCTCGACCATTCGCTGGCCGCGGTCGACGCCGTGCCGCGCTCCGAGGACGCCGGCGTGCGCCTGGCCGCACTGCTCCACGACATCGGCAAGGCCACCACCCTGGCCGAGGGCCACTTCATCGGCCATGACCGCGTCGGGGCTGAGCTTGCCGCTTCGCTCCTGGATCGCCTTCGCATGCCCGGCTGGGAGGCGGCCGAGATCATCCACGCCGTGCGCCATCACATGTATGTCTACGACGACGACTGGACCGATGCCGCCGTGCGGCGCTTCATCCGGCGGCTGGAGCCTATCGGCACCACGCTCCTGTTCGCCCTGCGCCGGGCCGACAACGCCGCCTCCGGCGTCGGCGCCAGCGGCGAGGAGAACCAGGCACGACTGGAGCGTCGCATCGCCACCGAGCTCGAGCGCCAGCCCGACCTGCTGCTACGCAACCGGCTCGCGATCGACGGCCACGACCTCCAGCGCGAGTTGGGGCTGGGGCCGGGTCCACGGATTGGACTCATCCTGGATGGCCTCATGGAGCGCGTCCTCGACGACCCGTCGCTCAACGAACGGTCGACGCTGCTGCGGCTCGCGGGCGAGGATCACGCGGAGCGGTGACGGCCTGCACCGCCCAGCCGTCGAACCCGGGGCGGGATGGCTGACACGCGGAGGGACGCTGCTACAATCGGCCGTCCGGAAACCACCTTGTCCGGATGATTGCTGCCAACCGAGCGGAGGGCCGTCCACCCAATGACCGCAAGTGTGCGTCGGGCCGTCCGGCTCGAGCACCGGCTGACGCAGCCGAACGCGTCGCTTGCCGATCTCGACGCGGCGGTAGCGCTGGCGGTGGAGCACGATCTCGCCGCCCTGACGGTGAACCCGTGGCTCGTGAAGGTCGCCAAGCGGCAGCTCGGCCGCTCGCGGGTCACCCTCGGCACCGTGATCGGGTATCCGCATGGCGGGCAGCTGCTGAGCGTAAAGGCGTTCGAGGCTTCGAAGGCGCTGGAACAGGGCGCGACGCAGATCGACTTCGTGCTCAACGGGGGCGCGCTCGCATCGGGTGACGACGAGACCGTCTTCAACGACATGCTCGCCGTGGTCGACATGGCGCATTCCGCGCTGGCCGCGGCCGGCGTGATCATCGAGCCCGAGGCGCTGTCCGAGGAGCTGGTGCGGCGCGCCTGCCGCCTGGCCGAGCGTGCGGGAGCCGATCACGTCGTCACCAGCCCAGGCGCCGCCACCGCCCGCGGCACGGTTGCGCGAACCAGGATCCTGCGCGACAGCGTGGGCCCGCGCATCGGCGTCAAGGCCTGCGGGCGCTTCCGCAGCGCCGACCAGATCAACGAAGCCGTCGCCGCCGGGGCCACGCGCGTGTCCGCCCAGCTCACGTCGGCGCTTGCGCGCCAGGCCGGCGAACCGGCGCTGCCGGCCGGCTCGGCACATTGAGCGCGGGGAGGGGCGTGGATTGAGGCTGCTCGTCATCGGTGGTGCGGGTTACGTCGGCTCGACGAGCGTGGAGCGCTTCCTCGAGGCTGGCCACGACGTTGTCGTCTACGACAACCTTTCGACCGGTCATGCCGGCGCCGTGCCCGACGGCGTCCGGCTCGAGATCGGCGACATCGCCGACCGGGAGCGGCTGGAACGCATCCTGCGCGGTGGCGTCGACGCCGTCCTGCATTGCGCCGCCCGCTCGGTCGTGGCCGAGTCGATGGACGACCCCGGCCTCTACTACCGCACCAACGTCGGCGGTGGGGTGACCCTGCTCGAGGCGATGACGCGCACCGGCGTCAACAGGCTGGTCTTCAGCTCGACCTCGGCCGTCTACGGGGAGCCGCGTCGCGTCCCGATCGCCGAGGCCGACCGAACCGACCCGATCAACCCGTACGGCGCCACGAAGCTCGCCTTCGAGGGCGCCATGCGCTGGTTCTGCGCGGCGCATGACTTCCGCGGCATCAGCCTGCGCTACTTCAACGTGGCCGGCGCCACCGAGCGCAATGGCGAGGATCACGACCCCGAGACCCACCTCATGCCACTGGTCCTGCGCGTCGCCGCCGGCGAGGCGACCCATGTCCAGATCCACGGGCAGGACTACCCAACGCCGGACGGCACCTGCATCCGCGACTTCATCCACGTCCGCGACCTCGCGAACGGCCACCTGCTGGCGCTCGAGGCCACCGGCGAGGGCGATCCCTCGTTCGAGGTCTACAACCTCGGCTCGGCAGCCGGCTTCAGCGTGCGCGAGGTTGTCGAGGCCGCGCGTCGCGTCACTGGACGCTCGATCCCGGCTCGCCCGGTCAAGCGCCGATCGGGCGACCCGCCGGTCCTCGTCGCCTCGTCCCGCCGTGCACGCCGCGAGCTCGGCTGGCAGCCCGTGCACTCGACGCTGGAGCAGATGCTGGCCGACGCCTGGGCCTGGCGGCTGGCGCACCCCAACGGCTATGCGGACGTTGCCCGAGGCGGCTCGGAAGGGATGCCCCCGCGCCAGGTCGCCGCTTCAGCCGGATGAGCCGGCGGCCGCGACCTCCGCAGCGCAGCTGGCGCAGAGGCCATAGAAATCGAGGCGCGCGTCGTCGACCTTGAATCCACGATCGGCGGCGAGGCGCTCGGCGACCGGCGTGATGTAGGCCTCCTCGATCTCCTCGACGCGTCCGCATCGGTCGCAGGCGAGGTGGTGATGGTGCTCGGGGCGGCAGGCGACGTAGCCGTAGACGTGCCCGTCCTGCTCGAGGCGACGCGCGACGCCGGCGACCACCAGCGCCTCGAGCGTGCGAAAGACGGTGGCGCGCCCGATGCGAGGCTCGCGGCGCCGAAGCCGGTCGTACAGGTCCTGGGCGGTGACCCGGCGACCCACGGCAGCAAGGGCGTCGGCGACGAGCAGTCGCTGGCGCGTGACGCGCTCGCCGGCGGCGGCAAGCCGGTCGGCGGTTGAGACGGGATCGAGCGCGGGAGCGGCCATTGGGCAGAGGCTAGCACGCATTGACCGATGCGAACCCTTGAGCCGATACTGCGTCTCACCATGATGAGGAGTGGCGCCGCGCTGACGATCCAGGGCCTGTGGGCCGGGTACGGCGACGGCTGGGCGCTGGAGGACGTGACGCTGGCGATCCCGCCGGGACAGCTTGTGAGCGTCATCGGTCCCAACGGCAGCGGCAAGAGCACGCTCCTGCGCGCCCTCCTGGGCCTTGTGCCGCAGCGGCGCGGAACGGCCAGCCTGGCGGGCATCCCCATCGAGAAGCGAAGGAGCGACGTCGCCTACGTCCCGCAGCGCGAGCTCGTCGACTGGAGCTTCCCGATCAGTGCCGCGCAGGTGGTGATGATGGGCCGCTACCCGCGCATCGGTCCGGTGCGTGGTGGCACCGTGGTCGATCGGGATGCGGTGGCGGTCGCGCTCGAGCGGGTCGGCATGGCGGACCTCGGCGGCCGTCAGATCGGCGCGCTGTCGGGCGGGCAGCAGCAGCGCGTCTTCGTGGCCCGTGCCCTGGTCCAGGAGGCATCGGTCCTGCTGCTGGACGAGCCGATGACCGGCGTCGATCGCGGCACCGAGGAGGCGATCACCGCGCTCATGCGCGAGCTGCGCGACGCGGGCGCGACGATCCTCCACGCGACGCACGACCTCGAGGGCGCCGCCGACGTCAGCGACCTGCTCTGCTTCGTGAACGGCCGGGTCGTCGCCTTCGGCCCACCCGACGAGACCTTCACGCCCCAGACGCTGCACGCCACGTTCGGCGGCGAGGTCATGATCCTGGACTCCGGCGACCACGCCCACGTGCACGGCGGCGGCCACCACCGCGGCGGCCACGCGCAGCCCGATGCGGACTAGGCGGAGTAAGTACCGATGGGCTGGCTGACCGACCCCCTGGCGCTGGAGCTCTTTCAGCGTGCCCTGATCGCGGCGGTTCTCATGGGCGCCACCTGCGGCGCGATCGGCGCCTACGTCGTCCTGCGTCGCCTGGCGTTCATCGGCGACGCGCTGAGCCACGCGGTGTTTCCCGGCGTGGTGCTGGCCTATGTCGCCGGGGTCTCGATCGTCGCCGGCGCCATGATCGCCGGGGCGCTGACGTCCGTAGCCATCGCCGTCGTGAGCCGCGGGCAGCGGATCCGGGAGGACACGGCCATCGGCATCTTCTTCGCCGGGGCCTTCGCGCTGGGCATCGTGCTGATCAGCACGCAGACGGGCTACCAGCGCGACCTGTCGGCCTTCCTGGTCGGCGACCTGCTCGGCGCCGGCTGGGACGAGATCGCGGTGAGCGCCGTGACCGGTCTTGCCGTCGTCGGCGTGCTCGTCGCCCTCCGCAAGGAGCTGCTCCTCACCAGCTTCGACCGGGTCTATGCCCAGGCGCTCGGCTACCCGGTCTTCGCGCTCGAGCTTCTGCTGCTGCTGCTGCTGACGGCGACGATCGTGGTCAGCCTCTCAGCGGTCGGCATCATCCTGGTGCTCGCCATGCTCGTCACGCCGGCGGCGACCGCGCGCCTGCTGGTGGATCGCTTCACGCCGATGATGATCCTTGGTGCCGTGCTCGGTGCCCTCTACGGCGTCGTCGGCTGGTACGTGAGCTACCACCTGGCCTGGAGCCCGGGTGGGGCCATCGTCCTGGTCGCGACCCTGGCGTTCCTGCTGGCCTTCGTGTTCAGCCCGAGCCACGGGCTGCTGGCGCACCGACTGCGACGCCACCCGCAGCACGCGGCACGGCAGGCGGCCACCGATCCGCCGGCCGGGCACGAGCACGGTGAGGAAGAGGGTGCCGTGGTAGCATCCCTACGGCGGCGTCACCCACCGGGACGCTAGCGCGCCCCGCCCGACGCGCCCATCGCCGCACCGGCGCGTCTCTCCGACGCTCCGCCGCGATCGACCATCCCATTCCGGAGTCCCCTTGCCCGAAACCGAAACCTCTCGCGCGCGCAGACGCCGCGCACCGCGCAACGCACCTCACACCGCCACCGAGGCGGTGGCGATCGAGGTCGCCACCGACGAGCCCTCCGCGCCGTCCGAGATGGAGCAGGCCATCCTGGCCGCCGCCGCCGGCTATCGCTTCGGGGACATCGAGGTGCCGGCCACGATCGCACGCGCCATTGGGGCGATGGGCTTCGTGACCCCGACCGAGGTTCAGGCGCGCGCCATCCCGCCGCTGCGACGCGGCGAGGACCTGATCGGCCAGGCCCAGACGGGCACCGGCAAGACCGCCGCCTTCGGCATCCCGATCGTCGAGAAGATCGAGCCGTCGAGCATGCACGTCCAGGCGCTCGTCCTGACGCCGACGCGCGAGCTGTGCGTGCAGGTCACCGACGAGATCTCGCGGCTCGGCCAGTTCCGCGGCGTGCGCACCGTGGCCATCTACGGCGGCTCCTCGATGGATAAGCAGGTCGAGGGCCTCAAGCGCGGTGCGCAGGTCGTGATCGGCACGCCGGGCCGGGTGCTCGACCTGATCCGCCGCGGCGAGCTTCGGCTCGACCGGGTCAACACCGTCATCCTGGACGAGGCCGATCGGATGCTCGACATGGGCTTCATCGTCGACGTCGAGACGATCCTGTCTCGGGCCCCCCGCCAGCGACAGACGGCGCTCTTCAGCGCCACGATGCCGTACGCCATCCTCCGCATCTGCGACCGGTTCATGAAGCGCGATCCCGCGCACGTCACGGTTCGTCCGGACCTCAAGACGGTCGAGACGGTGCGACAGGTCGTGTACTTCGTCGCCGAGCAGGACAAGGTCGCTGCGCTCCTCGAGCTGACCGACCAGTTCGGGTTCGATCGGCTCCTTGTCTTCCGCCATACGCAGATAGGCGTCGACCGGCTGGCCGCCACGCTCCAGCGTCGGGGCAAGAACGTGGCGGGCCTCCACGGCGGGCTCAGCCAGCGCGAGCGCGACCGCACGCTGGCCGCATTCCGGGCCGGCAAGATCCAGTACCTGATCGCCACCAACGTCGCCAGCCGCGGGCTGGACATCACCGACCTTCCGTACGTCGTCTCCTACGACATCCCCGAGGACGCCGACACCTACGTCCACCG
>CAYYDA010000055.1:0-9219 GCA_964470495.1 uncultured Steroidobacteraceae bacterium
CCTTGCCGCCGAACCCGCCGCCGGTTTCGGCCTGGACCACGACCGCCAGCTCGTCGCCCATGTTCAATGCGCGCTTCATCGCCTTGTGGATGTAGTACGGGCACTGGAGCGAGCCATGGACCGTGACGCCGCCGTCCTCGCGCGGGACGGCGATCATCGCCTGGTTCTCGATGTACAGCTGCTCCTGGTGGCCGACGCGGTACGTGCCCTCGATGACCAGCTCGGCGGTCTTCATGGCCTCGGCCGCGTCGCCGCGCTTGACGGTGTAGTTCGCGAACTCCTGCTCGGACTCGAGCGGGTCGAAGACCGCCGGCAGGCGCTCGGTTCGGAGGCGCGTGTGGCGCTTGGCCTCGCGGAGCGTCGCGCGGTCGGGAGCCGCGATCAGCGCGCACGCCTCGGCCTGGTGCCGGATCTCGCCGCCGACCGGGACCAGCACCGGCTGGTCGTCGTCGATGAGGCTGACGATGTTCTCGCCGGGGATGTCGTCGGCCGTGACGACGACCACGCGTTTCCAGTCGAAGTCGTCGCCAAGGTCGATGCCAAGCAGCCGCGCGTGGGGCTGCGTGGAGCGAATGGTGGCCCCGAACCAGGCGCCCGGGAAGACGAGGTCGTCGGCGTACTTCGCCTCACCGGTGAGCTTGGCAGGGCCTTCACGGCGGAGCGGACCAGCCGGCCGCGCGCGGCCTGGCGCTGGCGCATCAGTCGGGATGACGAGCGGCGTCGTGTCCGCCGGCGCGGTGCCGGGAGTGGCGACGCCGGGCGGCAGGGTGCGGACGTTCAGGCTCCGACGCTCCATCGGCCCAATCGTACAACCGGGAGCGAACGCCCCTAGGAGAGATCGACGCAGGCGGTGTAGAGGTCCAGCTGGTCGTTCGAGGCGTGCACGTTGAGCGCCTGGCCGCCGGAGAACAGCTCCTCGAGCGGCGCCGCGACCTCCGTGCTCGACACCCCGTCGATCACGCTCGCAAGCGGGTACTTCGGCTGCGGGACGAGCTCGTCGCAGCTGCCCGGATGGATGTGGGCCGGCATGCTGGGATAGCCCGCCGGGTCGACATCCACCTCGACCAGCGTGGTTTCCTCGCCGGCCTCCGTCAAAGTCACGGTGCCGGTCACGCCCGACCCGTTCAGCTCACGTAGCTCGAGCGTGACGGCATCCGAGGGGGAGGCACAGCCGCCGATGACGACGGCGAAGGCCAGAATGGCGGGGACGAAGTGAGGTATGCGGCTCACCCGCCGATTGTGGCCAGCCGGCGCAGGACCGCCATGGGACGATCGTCGGCGGATCGTGCCGTAGTACCAAGGATGCGTATCGCTCTGGGCGCTCATGCATCACGCTCGTCCCGTGCCGGACCAAGCTCCAACCCGCGGACTACGCGCCCTTGCCCGCCGCATCCCGGGCTTCACGCTGCGTACAGCCGTGCTGGCCAGCAGCGCCCTAGTCGTCCTCCTGCTCGCGGTCGCCATCTCCAGCCGCACATCCGACCACCTTCGCGACTCGGCGACCGAGTCCGCCGTCCAAAATGCCGAGTCGATCGTCCGTGGGTACATCGATCCGATCCTGACGAGCTCCGGCCTGGACATTGACGCCGCGCCTGACCCCCAGGTCGACGCTCAGCTCGTCCGGCTGATCGCCGCGGGTGACATGCGCCGCATCAATGTGTTCACGCGAGACGGCCGCATCATGTACTCCACCGAGCCAGCCACGCGCGGGGAGCGCGTGGAGATCAGCGATGCGCTGGCCGACGCTTTCGGAGGGGAGCCAGTCTCAGGGTACGGCAGCGCCGGAGAGCCGACCGCAGGCTCCGCTCGACTGCCGGATCGTTACCTGGAGATCTACGCGCCAATCCGTGGGATGTCGGACGGCAGTCCGATCGGCGTCTTCGAGGTCTTCCTGGACGCCGGACCGATCGAGGCGCGCGTGGAGAACACCAGGGCGGAGGTCTTCACGATCACGCTCGGCGCCGGGAGCGTGCTGCTCGCGCTGCTCTGGCTGGCGTTCGCGATCTCGTCGCGGAACCTGGGCGTGCAGAACAAGCGACTGACGCAGATGAACGTTCGTCTGAACACGATGACCCAGGACCTGGGACGGAGCGAAGAGCGGTTCCGGTCACTCGTGCAGAACTCGTCCGACGTGGTGACCGTCATCGGGACGGATGGAGTCATCCACTACGAGTCGGATGCCATGCGTCGCGTCCTCGGGCACGACCCCGGAACGCGAGTGGGCCGTCGATTCGAGCGCGAGGTGCACCCGGATGACCTCGACCTCGTCGGCGTCATGCTGAATGCCCTCCAGGCGGTCTCCGGCTCGTCGCAGACCGCGGAGATGCGGATGCGGCATGCGGACGGCACCTGGCGGTGGGTCGAGGCCATCGCGCAGAACCTGGTGCACGAACCCGCGATCCGCGGGATCGTGCTGAACTTCCGCGACGTCACGGATCGCAAGCGGCTGGAGGACCAGCTGCAGCACGAGGCGTTCCATGACCCCCTCACCGGCCTTGCCAACCGTGCCCTGTTCGGCGATCGCGTGACCCACGCCCTGGCGCGCCTCGGCCGTCACCCCTCGGACCGCGCCGCCGTGCTGTTCATCGACCTGGACGATTTCAAGGTCGTCAACGACAGCCTTGGCCACGCGGCTGGCGACGAGCTGTTGACGGCGGTGTCGGAGCGGATCCTGGCCTGTCTGCGGCGGCAGGACACCGCCGCTCGCCTCGGCGGCGACGAGTTCGGCATCCTGCTGGAGGAGACGAACGCCGAGCTTGCCGAGGTCGTGGCCGAACGGGTCCTCGATGCGCTGCGCCAGCCCTTCTCCGTGGCGGCGCGCCAGATCTTCGTCCGGGCGAGCATCGGTATCGCCGTGGGTGGTGAGCCGGGCAGCGCAGGCGAGGGCGAATCTGCGGACGACCTGCTCCGAAACGCGGATGCGGCGATGTACACGGCCAAGGGGCGCGGCAAGGGCAGGCACGAGTTTTACCAGGCGGCGATGCATGCGTCCGCTCTCCGTCGCCTCGAAGTGCGGGGCCGGCTGGAGACCGCGCTCGAGGCCGGCGAGTTCGTACTCCACTATCAACCGGTGGTCGAGCTGGTCGGCGGCGCGATGGTGGGAGTCGAGGCGCTCGTGCGCTGGCGCCAGCCGGACGGCAACCTCGCACCGCCCAGCGACTTCATCCCACTGGCGGAGGAGACCGGCCTGATCGTCCCACTGGGCCAATGGGTGCTCGAGGCGGCCTGTCGCCAAGGTGCGGAGTGGCATCGCCGGTACCCGGGCTACCCGTTCTCGATGGCGGTCAACGTCGCCTCGCGCCAGGTCCAGGAGCCCGCCTTCGTCGAAACCGTACGCAGGGTGCTGGCTCAGACGAACCTCCCGGCGTCGAGCCTCGTGGTCGAGGTGACCGAGAGCGCCCTGCTCGACGCCGGTGACGCCACGACCGCGGCCATCATCGGCCTCAAGGCAATCGGCGTTCGGATCGCGCTCGACGACTTCGGGACTGGGTACTCGTCACTGAGCCATCTTCGACGCTTCCCGATCGACGTGCTCAAGATCGATCGGTCCTTTGTTGACGGCATCGACGGCAGCGATGCCGGTGAGCGCGCCCTCGTGCGCTCGATCGTTCGCCTCGCCATGTCGCTCGACCTCGAGGTCGTGGCGGAGGGCGTGGAGCGACAGGAGCAGGTCGTCGGTCTCAACGCCCTCGGGGCTCGCCTGGGACAGGGCTTCCTGTTCGGCAAGGCGATGGAGCCAGAGGCGATCGAGGCACTCATGCGGCCGGGCGCGGAGATCGCAAGCTGAGCCTATCGGCCCAAGCGCAAGACCCGTCCAGAGCGCGCGCCCGTGTGCTCCCCGCGCGCTACCGCGACCTCGCCACCGACGACGACCCACTCGATGCCGTCGGGGAACTGGCGCGGCTCGTCGTACGTGGCGTTCGATCGGACCCGCGCCGGGTCGAAGACGACCAGATCGGCGGCGAATCCGTCGCGGATGAGGCCGCGGTCGGGAAGGCCAAGGCGCGACGCGGCCGCTGACGTCATCTGGCGGACCGCCTCCTCCAGGCTGATGAGCGCCTCCTCCCGTACGAACTGGCCGAGCACGCGGGGGAACGAGCCGTAGGTCCGCGGCGATGGCTTCGCGCCGACGAACGTCGAATCGGTGCCGATCATCCCGACCGGGTGCCGGATGAACTCGCGCAGCGACTCGGTCCATGGTCCCGGCGTCACCTGGTTCACGCGTAGGTCCTCCTCGAGCAGAAGGTCGCACAGCACGTCGACGGCATCCTCTCCACGGTCGGCGATCACCTCGCCGAGGGTGTGGCCCTCCCAGCGCAGGAGCTCTGGCCGTGTGAATGCTCCCAGGCGCACGTCGTCCCATGCACGGCGTCCGGCGTAGAGCGTCCCTCGCTCGGCGAGCTCACGCCGAATGCGGTTCCGCACCCCCATGTCGGAGAGTCGGGACTTGGTTCGCACGGGTCCGCCGGCCTGGACCCAGGGCGGAATCATGATCAGGAGCCGGGTGCTGGCCCACTCGTAGGGATACGTGTCGAACGTGACGTCGAGGCCCTCGGCGCGAGCGTCGTCGACGAGCGCCAGCATCGGCTCCGGTCCGCCGGGGAAGGTCTGCCGGTGGTAGAAGTGGGTGATGTGCGACGGCCCCTCTCCCAGCCGCCCGATCTCGATCGCCTCCCTGAATGGATCCAGGTAGCGGTCGCCGAGCGAGTAGCGGACATGCGTGTGGTAGAAGCCACCGTGCCGCGCGGCCTCGTTCGTGAGCTGCGCGAGCTCCTCGGTTGTCGCGTATGCCCCGGGCGGGTAATCCAGGCCGGATGTGAGACCGATGGCGCCCTGCTCCATCGCCTCCCGCAGCATGGCGCGCATGTTCTGCACATCCGCCTCGCTGGCCTCGACCTCCTCCCAGCCGATGGCGCCCAGCCGCAGGGCGCTGTTGCCCACCATGAACGCCAGGTTGACCGATGGATGAAGCCCGTCGAGCCGGTCCAGGTAGCTTTCGACGCTGCCCCAGTCGTAGGCGATGTCGGGTCGGCCATCGAGCCCGGCGTTCATATGCGCGAGCGCCTCGAGGTCGGCGGGGTCGGAGATCGGGGCGTAGCTGAGCCCGTCGACGCCGATCACCTCGGTCGTGACGCCCTGGCGTACCTTCGGCTCGTGGAGCGGGTCGGCGAAGATCATCAGCCCGGAGTGCGAGTGCAGGTCGATGAAGCCGGGCGCCACGACCAGTCCCGTCGCGTCGATCCGGCGCTCCGCCCCGACCGTGGCTTCGGTCTCCCCGTGGACGAGCTCGAGGCGCGCGTCTCGGATCCCCACCGCGGCTGCGAATCCGCGCTCCCCGCTGCCATCGATGACGGTGCCGTTCTCGATCAGCAGGTCGAACGCCTCGCTCACGGTGCAGGTGCCCAGCTCTGAAGTTCGACGATGTTGCCCTCTGGATCGCTGACGTAGCACCACGTGACGCGCCGGCCATCTGCCGTCTGGAGGGTGACGACTTCGCCGACACTCTCGCCTCCACCGGCGAGCACGGCATCCCGCGCGCTCTCCACATCGTCTACGACGAACGCGAGATGGCCCCATCCGGGCCGGTTGACCGCAGGGATCGGCGCATCCTCGAGCGACTCGTAGGTGTAGATCTCGAGCGTGGGGCCGTCGGGGCCATGCCCGGGGAGTCGCAGGTGGACACCGCGGAGTGCCGCGCCGGGGATGCCCGTTCCTCGCTCGAGGTCCGGCCCGCGATAGTCGCGCTCGGGCGGTACGGCGACGCAGCCGAACAGCCGCTCGTAGAAGTCGGCCAGCCGCCGCCAGTCATGCGCGATCACGTTGGTGTGACCGTACCGAACGCCCGAGATGACTCCGCGCGTCTCGCTCATCGGCCCTGATGGTACGCGGCTGGTGCGCCGACGAGCTGCTCCACGATGCGCGGCGGCTGAGTTCAGAATGGACCGGTGCAGACCGCCGCCGTCATTCTCGCCGCCGGTGCATCGACCCGCTTCGGCTCGCCGAAGCAGCTGGCGCCGTTCGGCGCGGGCACCATGCTGGACGCCGTGGTCGGCCTCGCACGCAACGCGGGCCTGAGTCCGATCCTGGTTGTCCTTCCCTCGGCTGTTCCACCACCGGACGACGTGACGATCGTCGTCAACGATGCGCCGGATGAAGGAATGAGCCGATCATTGCGCCTGGGCATCGCGGCACTTCCCGACAAGGTCACCGCCGCGCTGATCTTGCTCGGCGACCAGCCAACCGTCCCGTTGGCCGTGATTGCGGACATCCTTCACGCCCGGGGCGAACGGCCGATCGTCGCGGTCAGCGCCGCCGGCCTCCTCGGTCCGCCCGTTCTCCTGGAGCGGAGCGCGTTCGCGATGGCCACCGCAGCCACAGGCGACGAGGGCCTCCGCCACGTCATTCGCGGCAACCCGGACCTGGTGAGGCCGGTCGAGGTGGGGGAGCATGCAGTCGACGTCGACACGCCGGCCGACCTGGAGCGAATGGCATGAGAACCCTTGGCCCTGTTGCGTCCCGCGTCGCCATGGCGGTGATCACCGCCATGCTCGTCGGCGGGTGCTCGGCCCCGGCGACCGCCAGGTGCACCACCGAGGGCATGGACCCGCAGCCCGAGCTGACATGCGACATGGCGATCCGCGCCGTGCGAGATCGGATCAACCTCGTGAGCGGTGTCGACGAGTTCGAGGTTCGGTACGGGGGCTTCTGTCCGCCCGACGCCATCTGCCCGGGCCTCTCCGACCGAACCAGTGCGCGGGTGTTCCTCGAGTTGGCGGCGGGTGAGGTGCTGACGATGACCGTCACGCTCCAGCCCGACGGATCGGTCACGACGACCGAGCCGGAGAGACCTCCGGGGCCGACACCACTGCCATGAGTCTAGAATCGGCCATGTGTTCGATTTTGAGCCGATGAGCCACGCCCGATGACCATCGAGCGCATCACCACGGCAGAGGTTGCTGAGGAGGAGCTCGCCCTCGAGTCCACCGTTCGGCCGCGGAGGCTGGATGAGTTCGCTGGCCAGGATCGGGTCAAGGAGAACCTGGCGATCTTGATCGACGCGGCCCAGCATCGGTCCGAACCGGTCGACCACATTCTCCTGTACGGCCCGCCGGGGTTGGGCAAGACCACGCTGGCCAACATCGTGGCCGCCGAGATGGGAGCGCAGATCCGGACGACCTCCGGCCCTGCCATCGAGCGGGCGGGGGACCTGGCTGCGGTGCTCACGGCATTGGGCAAGGGCGACGTGCTGTTCATCGACGAGATCCATCGGCTCAGCCATGCGGTCGAGGAGATCCTGTACCCGGCCATGGAGGACTTCGCGCTCGACGTCGTGCTCGGCAAGGGGCCGGGCGCGCGGACGGTGCGCCTCCAGATTGAGCACATCACCGTGATCGGCGCGACCACCCGGGTGGGAAGCATCACCGGGCCATTGCGCGACCGGTTCGGCGTGACGTACCGGCTCGACTACTACACGGAGACGGAGCTCGAGCGGATCCTGCGCCGCTCGGCGGACATCCTGGGCGTCTCCCTGACCGATGACGCTGCGGCGCTCGTCGCGCGGCGCTCGCGTGGCACGCCGCGCATCGCCAACCGGTTGCTGAAGCGCGTGCGCGACTACGCGCAGGTGCGGGGCGGGGGAGACGAGAGCGTGACGCACGCCATGGCCGCCGATGCCCTGGCGCTGCTCGAGATCGACGATCGCGGCCTCGACGCCATGGACCGCCAGCTGCTGCGCGCCATCGCCGAGCACCACAACGGTGGTCCCGTTGGGCTTGCGACGATGGCGGCGACCGTCAGCGAGCCGATCGAGACGATCGAGGACGTGGTCGAGCCGTACCTCATGCAGATCGGGCTGCTGGCGCGGACCTCCCGCGGCCGCCAGCTCACGTCAGGAGGCTGGGAGCACCTGGGCCTGACACCGCCCGCCGGCGCCGCCGGCGCATCGGTCGCTCAGCCCGGCCTGTTCGACGGCTAAGGGCCGATGTCCGCCGACCAGCAAGTCGGCCCACAAAACGGGCCGTTCGGCTCGCTCCTGGTGAGCTCGATCGATCCATCGAACGTTGCGAGTACGGCATCCGAGCCATCCCGCACGGTGAAGGTCACGGCATGCGTGCCACCGAAGTCGCCGTCGCCAAGTGCGAGGTCCACGGTGTCCTCGTCGGCCCGGAGGGTCAGACCGCCCTCGATGTCCCAGGCGTCTCCGACCTGCTCCAGCACGGCCTGCGTGCATGATCCGTCGATGCAGGCCTCGACCGCATAGGCCGACTGGAGCTGCAGGTCGATGCCCGGATGAAAGCGGAGTCGGTTGTCACAGCCCACCTGGGTGCAGGCGCAGCCCGCCAGGAATGCCACCGAGAGGAGCGCGGCGAGCCTCCGCATGAGACATAGCCTACACAGGGGCGTACGGTGAGCGAATGAGTCCTGAGCTCGGCCGGGTCGTGCTGATCATCGGTTTCGTGCTCGTGGTCGTGGGTGGGCTGGCGATGCTCGGCGTGCGGCTGCCCTTCGGGCGCCTGCCGGGCGACATCGCCATCGAAAGCGAGCGTGGCGGCATCTACATCCCGATCGTCACGATGATCGTGATCAGCGTGATCCTGACCATCATCGTCAACCTCTTCCTTCGCCGCTAGGAGCTCAGTTCAGCCCACGCGAAAACCGGCACGCCGGGAGCGTGCCGCGGAGTAGGCTGCGCAGCGGCACCGGTGCCCAACATGGTGTCGGGATCGCGCGTGCCACGGAGCGAGGGTGACCGAGTGGAAGCAGAGGCGACCGAGGTACCGAGACGAGAGACTGCGGCGGCACCGCCGCCCAGTGGCGGGCTCGATTCGTTCTTCAAGCTCACCGAACGGGGGACCAGCGTCGGGACCGAGGTTCGGGCGGGGGTTACGACCTTCCTGGTGATGGCCTACATCATCTTCCTGAACCCGATCATCCTGTCGAACATGTTCGGGGACGACCAGGCGGCGGCGGGGGCATTCATCCCGGCGGCGGCCGCCGCCACGGCGCTCCTCGCGGGCATCCTGACCATCGCGATGGGGGTCGTCTCGAACTATCCGATCGCCCTGGCCGCCGGCCTCGGCATCAACGCGATCGTGGCCTTCGGACTCGTCCTGGGCCTCGGCCTCTCGCCGGCGGGCGCCATGGGCGTCATCGTCCTCGAGGGCCTCATCGTGCTCGTGCTGGTCATCGTCGGCCTGCGCGAGGCGATCATGAATGCCG
>CAYYDA010000056.1:0-9089 GCA_964470495.1 uncultured Steroidobacteraceae bacterium
CAGCTCTCCGGCGGGCAGCGTCAGCGCGTTGCGCTGGCGCGTGCGCTCGTCAATCGGCCTCGCGTCCTCCTGCTCGACGAGCCCCTCGGCGCGCTCGACCTCAAGCTGCGCGAGGAGATGCAGATCGAGCTGAAGGCCATCCAGGCCCAGGTCGGGATCACGTTCGTGTACGTCACCCACGACCAGGAGGAGGCGCTCACCATGAGCAACCGCCTCGCCGTCTTCAACCAGGGCCGGATCGAGCAGGTAGGCACGCCGGCCGACGTCTACGAGCACCCCGCCACGACATTCGTGGCGGGCTTCGTGGGGACGTCGAACCTGCTCACCGGGGAGACCGCCCGCGCGGTGATCGGGACCGACGGCGTCTTCACGGTACGGCCCGAGAAGATCCGGATCGCCGACCCCGATGAGACGCCCAACGAGGACGAGGCGTCCGCCCTCGGACGGATTCGCGAGGTCGTCTACATCGGTCCCGATACGCGCTACATCGTGGCGCTGGAGACGGGCAGCGAGCTCGTCGTGACCCAGCAGAATCTGCAGACATCGTCGATGGAGGCGCTCTCCGCCCAGGGCCGTGCCGTGCGGCTCGTCTGGAAGCGCCGTCACGTGCTCAGCCTCACGCCGAGCCAACCGGGGGTAGTGGAGGAAGAACGTTCATGAGACACCTGCGCGTACCAGCCGTCGTGGTGGTGCTCCTGCTGCTCGCCGCGTGCGGCGCCCAGGGCCCCAGCAGCGACCTGCCCACCGAGCTCGGTGAGGGCGAGGGCGAGCTGAACCTCGTCATCTGGGCCGGCTATGCCGAGGACGGCTCAGCGTTCCCCGACTTCGACTGGGTGACGCCGTTCGAAGAGGAGACCGGCTGTATCGTCAACGCAACCACGCAGGCCGACTCCGCTGCCGGCGTCCAGCTGCTCCGGTCGGGCGAATACGACGGCGGTTCCTTCTCGGGCAACGCCACCGATCGGCTCATGGCGGCCGGCGACGTTGCGCCGGTGAATGTCGATCTGCTCCCGAACTACGCCAACGTGTTCGAGGGCCTCAAGCTCCAGCCTCATAACTCGCTCGACGGCGTCCCCTACGGCGTGCCGCACGGACGCGGACCGAACCTGTTGATCTGGAATACCGACGAGGTCGAGCCCCAGACCACGTGGGATGGCATCTGGGAGAACGCGGGCGATTACGAAGGGCAGCTCAGCATCTTCGATTCGCAGGACTTCATCGCCGATGCCGCCCTGCACCTGATGGCCACCCAGCCGGACCTGGGCGTCACGAACCCGTACCAGCTGACCCAGGCGCAGTTCGATGCGGCCATCGCGCTGCTCGAGGAGCAGTTCACCCATGGGCCCCAGTTCTGGTCCGGGGCAACGTTCACCGAGCAGATCACGGCATTCGCCGCCGGTGACGTGACGATCGGGACGACCTGGCAGTTCCAGGTCAACTCGCTTACCGCCGAGGAAGCTCCGATCGAGGCCATCAAGCCGGCCGAGGGCACGACCGGGTGGTCCGACACCTGGATGATCGCCTCCGAGGCGGCTCACCCGAACTGCATGTACATGTGGATGGACCACATGATGTCGGCCGAGGCCAATGGTCAGGCGACGGTCTACTTCGGTGAGGCACCGACCAGCCAGGAGGCCTGCGACTACGCGGAGACGATCGCGCCGGGACACTGCGAGCAGACCCACGCGACCGACGAGCCCTACTGGGAGGACATCTGGTACTGGAGCACGGCCCGGGAGGACTGTGGCGACGACGACGCCAACACGACCTGCGTGGACTTCGACACGTGGGTCGAGGCCTGGACCACCCTCCGGGGTGGCTGAGCCGTCAGGCACAGGCCTGGAGTGACCAGAAGCTCCCCGGGGACCGTCCCCGGGGAGCCTCGTTTGTGACCCATGACCACCAATCCGCCGACGAGCACCTCTGCAGTTGCGACGAGCCGTGTCCGGAGGATCGCCACGTGGCTCCACACCCGGCCGGCGACGCAGCTCCGGCTGCTGCTGGCGGCACCGCTGCTGTGGCTCGTCGTCGTCTACCTCGGGTCGCTCGCAATCCTCCTGCTGAACGCGTTCTGGACCAGCGACCCGTTCACCGGCAAGGTCAACCCGTTCGACTGGTCCCTGGATGCGTTCGTCCAGATCTTCAGCAACGACGTGTATCGGACGATCGCGTTCCGAACCATCGGCATGGCCACCCTGGTCACGGTGACCGATGCCCTGCTGGCCTTCCCGATCGCGTACTACATGGCCCGCGTCGCGAGCCCGCGGGTGCGGGCCCTGCTGGTCGTGGCAGTGCTGATGCCCCTGTGGGCGTCGTACCTCGTCAAGATCTTCGCCTGGCGAACCATCCTCCAGGGCAACGGGGTCCTGTCATGGGTCCTGAGCCCGTTCGGCATCGCCGGGCCTGGCACCGACGAGCTGGTGAACTCGTGGCTCGTGTTCACCTACCTGTGGCTGCCGTACATGATCCTCCCGATCTACGCCGGGCTGGAACGCGTCCCGAACTCGCTGCTCGAGGCGTCGGCCGACCTGGGGGCGAAGGCGCGAACGACCTTCCTGCGCGTGATTCTGCCGCTCGTCTTTCCGGCGCTGGTCGCGGGATCCATCTTCACCTTCTCGCTGACGCTGGGCGACTACATCGTTCCCGACCTGGTCAGCGATGCGAAGTTCATCGGCAACGTGATCTACGACAACTCATCGCTGGGCGACTTCCCGGTCGCGGCGGCCTACTCGATCCTGCCGATCATCATCGTCGTGGGCTACCTCATCCTCGCGCGGCGCCTCGGCGCCTTCGACTCGCTGTGAGAGGGGCGAGCCGTGGTTGAGTCCGCCTGGGTCCGCATCGCCCTGCGCGTCGTGACGTGGGTGATCCTGGCGTTCCTGTACCTGCCCCTCCTCATCCTCGTCATCTTCGCCTTCAACGAGAGCCGGTTCATGGCGTGGCCGCCACCGGGCTTCACGCTCCACTGGTTCGGCGAGGCGCTCGACAACCCGGCCATTCCGCGGGCGTTCCTCAACTCCATCGTGGCCGCGCTTGCGGCGGTGGCGATCGCCCTGGTCCTCGGCACGCTGGCGGCCATGGCCGTGCAGCGCTTCGCCTTCTTCGGCCGGAACTCGATCAACTTCCTGTTGGTCCTGCCCATTGCGCTGCCCGGAGTGATCACCGGCATCGCCCTGAGCACCACGTTCCAGACGCTCGGGATCGAGTTCGGCCTGATGACGATCATTGTCGGCCACGCAACGTTCTGCATCGTCATCGCCTACAACAACGTCATCGCCCGCCTGCGCCGCCTCCCGCGGTCACCGGAAGAGGCCTCAGCCGACCTGGGCGCCGATCCCTGGATCACGTTCCGAAGCATCACCATGCCCGGCATGCGCACGGCGCTCCTCTCCGGTGGGCTCCTCGCCTTTGCGCTCTCCTTCGACGAGGTGATCGTGACCCTCTTCACCTCGGGCGCGGGGACCCAGACGATCCCGGTCTGGATCCTCACCGCGATGCAGCGACCCACCGAGCTGCCGGTGGTCAACGTCGTCGCCTTCGTGCTGATCCTGCTCTCGACGATCCCGGTCTACCTGGCCCAGCGGATCAGCGCCGACGCCGGAGGTGGGGGTCGGGTCTGACCCGAAGGGGCTATCGATGTCGAGACCCCGAGGAGTAGGCTGGCGCCACGTCCGGCCGCCGAGTGCCGGACCTCGAGGGGAGCCACGCAGCCGTGTCCGTCACCATCCGACCAAACGCCGGGACGTCCGCCTGGCGAATCGCTGTCATCGGCCTCGTGGCCGTCCTTGCCGTCGGCATCGGCATCGCCGCCGGTAGCTTCCTGCTGACGACCCGTACCCTTGCGCTCGGTTCGGGCGCGGCCTACGTACCGGCCGATGCGCCCTTCTTTGCGGAGGTGCGCCTCGAGCCGTCCGGCGCCCAGGACGCAGCGCTGCGCGAGGTGCTCGCCCACTTTCCGCCGATCGAGGACCTGGACCTCGAGCGGCCCCTCCACGAGCAGCTCACCGAGCGGCTCGACGAGCTCCTTGCGGCCGAGGGCGTCGAGGTCAGCTGGGCCGGCGACGTCGCCCCGTGGTTCGACGGCCGAGTGGCGATGGCGCTCACCGACCTTCCGCTCGGCGCGATGGAGGTGCCGGCCGACCCGATGGCCGTCCCCCCGGTCCCGCCGTTCGTCGTGATGCTGGGCGTCAGCGACGCGGCCGCGGCCGCGGACGGCATCGGGCGCATCCTGGGACACGCCGGGGAGGCCGCTCCAACGTTTGCCGAGTCGGAGCACCTCGGCTTCACCATCCGCAGTGCGGATAACGGCGAGGGTGCGTACACCTTGACCGATGACCAGCTCGTCCTCGCGTCGGACGCGGACGGCGTCCGAGCGGCGCTCGACACGCACGCCGCGGGCAATGGCACCCTCGCGGAGATGGCCGAGATCACGCGTCTGACCGATGCGTTGCCCGATGACTGGCTGGCATTCGTGACGTATGACATGACGGAGCTCATGGCGCAGGCCCTCACCCAGGGGCAGTCGGAGGATCCCGCGATGGCGGCCGCGTTCGAGTCGCTCATGGAGCACCAGTCACTGCGGGGCGCGATGGCCTTCTCCGCGGCGGGCGATCGGCTGCTGCTCGATGCGGCGACTGATCCGCCGACCGGCCCGTTCGCGGTCGCCAACGCGGATCGTGGCCTCGCGGACGAGGTACCCGGGGACACCCTCTACTACAGCGAGGCCGGGAACATCGGGGCCGCCCTGGCCGCGGTGATCGAGCCGATCAAGCAGGCGGTTGCCGCCACGCCGGAGGGCGCGGAGCAGCTCGGCATGGTGGAGGCGGCGCTCGGCGCCGACCTCGAGGACCTGGTGAGCTGGATCGGCGACGGCGCCACCGTCATCGGCTACGACGGCAGCCAGCCCTACGGAGGACTGGTGCTCGTGCCGAACGACGCCGAAGCGGCCCAGCGGCGACTAACCCAGATCGGCACGTTCGCATCCCTCGGCGCGCTGGACCCGCAGAGCGGGATCACGGTCGAGGAGCAGGAGGTCGACGGCGTGACGGTCACGACCATTCGCTGGGAGGCACCCGACGCGGGCATGGAGATGTTTGCAGTGCCGGTGCCGGGCGGCGTTGTCGTCGAGTACGCGCTCACTGATGACCGCGTGCTGATCGGCGTCGGGGACGCTTTCGTGCGTCGCGTGCTCGAGCTGGCCGAGGCGAATTCGCTTGCCTCCGAGCCCCGCTACGCCGATGCCGTCGCCGGCCTGGGCGGCGCGGAGAACACCGCCGTTGCCTGGCTCGACTTCGCCGGCACGCGCGAGGCATTGGAGGCGGCACTAGGCCCGATGCTCGGCGCGGGCGACACCGACGGCATCTACGAGGGCGTGGTGCGCCCGTGGCTGCTGCCGCTCGACCGCCTCGTCACCGTGACGCGCCTCGAGGGCGACGTGCTGGTTCAGCGGGCCGCCCTGCTGGTCGAGTGAGGCCGCAGATCGAGCCGTTTCCCGACGATCGCGCCGGAGAGGCCGGCGTCGAGGCGGCTCGGGACCGGCTGCGGTCGGCCGGGGTCGACCCGTCGGCGTGGAGCAACGGGCCGGGAGACCGGTACGGGGCGCACGAGCACCACACCACGAAGCTGCTCATCTGCGCGGTGGGCTCGATCACCTTCCTCGTCGGTCCGGACGCCGAGCCGATCGAGCTCGCCGCGGGCAATGGACTCGTGCTGCCGGCGGGCACGCGCCACGCGGCGGTCGTCGGAGCGAGCGGCTGCACCTGCGTCGAGGGTCATCGTCCCGGCTGAGGGGGATCCTTGGGCGTCCGACCGAGGCGCTTCGCGGCGTCGCGCGCCTCGACCTCGAAGCGATTGTCGCGGTACCAGCTCTTTCCCGCACGCCGAGCTGTGGCAGCAGCGACGAAATAGGCGAGCGGGAAGGTCCATCCGTGGCGAGCCCATTGGCGGACGTGTTCGACCTCGTGCTCGAGCTCGGCCTCGTCCATCGTCCGCCACGCGAAGATGCGACTCCCGATGGTGATCGCCAGCCAGTCACGCAGCAGGAGCGACCCCGGCCGGCGCAGCCAGGGCCAGACGTGGACCCGGTGACGGGTCACTCGTCCGTCGGGTGCAGCAGGAGATCGGGCCGATCGCCCCAGTGCTCGAGGAAGCGATAGAAGTTGCGCTTGCTGAGCCGATCACGCTCGGTCTCCGACACCGAGGTCCAGCCGCGGTGCTCGTGTCGGACGAGCGGCAGAGGTTCCGTACGCACGGCGCGCCAGCCGGCGTCGCGGACCGCAAAGCTGAAGTCCAGGTCCGCGTTCCGATAGAAGCGGAAGCGACGGTCGAAGCCTCCCACGGCACGGAGGGCATCGCGTCGCACGGCGAGGCAGTAGCCCTCGACGGCATCGACCTCGCCCGGTGGCGCTTCCTCGAAGGTCCGGCCATCGCCGCTGGTCACGCCCCACCCACCGGCGACGCCGACCGTTGGGTCGTCGAACGCGGCGAGCAGTGGCGCCACGAAGTCGCCGGTCGGCTCGACCGACGTGTCGAGAAGCACCGTCACCTCGCCGCGCGATCGACGCATGCCGAGCGTTCGCCCATCGGCCCAGCCGAGCCGCTCCCTGGCGCGAAGCACGATCGGCTGGATGGACGCGGCGGTGTCGAGGATCGGCTCGAGCGCGAAAGTGGGCGCGTTGGCCACCACCACCAGCTCCCAGTCGACCGATGGAGGGTGCGCGGCGAGGCCCTCCAGCGCCCGGCGCAGGTCGTCGGGGTGATCGTCGGCCACGAGCTGAACGGAGGCCGCCACCGTCGACGGCTCTTCGAGCAGCGAGGTGAGGTCCGAAGGGTCGGCGTAGCCAGTGGGAGCGGCCTCGGGCGGCAGCAGCGGCCGCGCGGTCGAACGGCCGGGCCCGTCCTGGACCTCCCAGCCAAGCGCCGCGATCCGGTCGCGGAGGGCATCGGCGAGATCCCAGTCGCGCGCTTCGCGCGCCTGGGAACGCTCGTCGAGCATGCGCCGGACATCGTCAGGGACGGATTGGGGGGACATCGAACGGAAGTACTCCTGGCCTCAACCAAACGTAGCGGGCGGGTACGGGGCACTGCAACCTTACTATCCGGACACGAGCCGAACTGACCGCACCTGCCCGGTGTGGCCGGGCCCGCGACCAGTGCCCATATACGAGGGTCCAGGTACAACCGATGATGACAAATGAGGTCGGGAAGCTGATGACGGCCGCCGAAGTGGCCGAATTGCTGCACCTCCACGTGAACACCGTCAAGCGCTTGGGCGACCGTGGCGAGCTCCCGTTCTTCCGGGTCTGCGCACGCGGCGATCGCCGATTCCGCTACGACGACGTGCTGGATTTCCTGCGCCGCGCCAAGTAACCAACCCCAATACATGCTCCCGGTTCATCCGGGTGCGCCTCCTGCCAGGGGGCTTCGCGAACGACCGCCGAGGTGCCATTCTCGGCGGTCGTTCGCATGTGTCGCATAATCGGCGCGAATGAGCGACGAACCGCGAACGCAGCTCGAGGAGGCGCGCCGCCTCCTCGACTCGGGGGATCTCGAGGCAGCCACCGCCATCCTCGAGCCGCTGAGCCGCAACCCTGACTCGGATCTGGCCGGCGAAGCCTGGCTGCTGATCGGCGCGGCGCGCTACCGCACCGACGACGAGGCGGGCGCCCGCATCGCGTGGCAGGAGTCGGCGAACACCGGCGGCTCGAGCGCCTGGCTCGGCTGGCGGAGCGTCGCCGAGCAGCAGGTTCGGGATGGTGACCTGGAAGGGGCGATCACGTCGTACCGCGAGGCGGACCGACGGGCGCCGGCGAACGAGCGAGGGCCGATCGCGAACCGGATCGCGTGGCTCCTCAAGGAGACCGGCCATGACTTCGCGGCGCGACGCCAGTTCAACCGGGCGCGCGGCGCGTACGCCACGTACACCGGCTTCGTCACCTACGCCATCATCGGGATCTGCATTGCGCTGTTCGGGATCGACGCGGTGCTCAGCGGCGGCGCGACCATCAGCGGGGGGCTCTTCGGCGGATCCGTCGGTCCGCTGGGGGAGCAGAACCTCATCAACGCGGTGTTCGTGGCTCGGGGCGAGTGGTGGCGCATCTTCACCAGCGCGTTCTTCCACCTCACCCCGCTCCACCTGGCATTCAACATGTACGTGCTCTACATGTACGGCCAGATTGCCGAGCGCATGTACGGGCGGATCGAGTTCGCGGCCATCTACCTGCTGTGCGCCGCCGGTGGCAGCGTACTGACGATCCTCGTCGACCCGCGCCAATTCGCGGCCGGGGCATCGGGCGCGATCTTCGGGCTCATCGGCCTCCTGTTCGTCGTCTCGCGCCGGCACAATGCCGTGCTTGGCGGCGAGGCCCGCCGGATGATGGCCGGCATCGGAAGCTACCTCGTATTTCTGCTGATCTTCACCTTCGTCGTGCCGGGCATCAGCTGGACCGGCCACCTCGGCGGCCTCATCGTCGGCGCCATCCTGGGCTTCCTGCTGCCGCCGACCGGCGTGGAGACGCTGTCCGGCATGTGGCGCACGCCGACCGGGGAGCGGCTGATGGGCGTCATGCCGCGGCCGATGCGCGCCGCCGTCTACGGCGGGGTGGCCGTGCTGCTCGTTATCGGCTCATACCTGGCGGTCGGTCGCCTCCTCGGTTGACCGATGGCGCATCGCGCGCCTAGGATGCCGCTCCAACCGAACACGGCTTCGACCGGGACGAGTACCCGATGGAGCGGCCGTTCGAGCGAGCCGGGATGGTGAGAGCCGGCACGGACCGCAATCGGCGAATGGACCCGCGAGCCTCGGATCGGCCCTCCGTTAGCCGGGCCAACCAAGTGCGGGCGGATCGCATCGGCCCGAACGAGTGTGGCACCGCGGATGAACGCCTCCGTCTCTCGAGATGGAGGCGTCGTGCATGTCTCGACCAGGAAGGACCGATGGGCCCAAGCAACACCGAAACCGACGAGCATCGTCCGGCCGTCCGCGCGGCGGTCGAGCTGGTGGCGGCCGGGGCGGTCCTGCCGGCGCCGCTGGCCGAGGCGGCGATGGACGAGCTCATGGGCGGCACCGCACCCGCGACGCAGGTGGCGGC
>CAYYDA010000057.1:0-9031 GCA_964470495.1 uncultured Steroidobacteraceae bacterium
CTGGTGACCGAGAAGGGGCTGCCGCACGCGCGCGCATCGGTCCTCAACCTGATCGTGACCGTCGTCGACGAGGCGGCGGCCGACCGGGTGGTCCTCGCGCTGATCGGTCTCGGGGTGCACCATCCCTCGCGCGCGATCGTGCTCGTGCCGCAGCATGGCGTCGCCGGCGCGCCGATCGACGCACGGATCAGCACGCACTGCAACGACGCCATCGGTGGCGGCGACCGGGTCTGCTACGAGGAGGTGGTGCTCACCGTGCGTGGCGAGGCGGCCGAGCACCTGTCCGGCATCGTCACGCCGCTCCTGATCCACGATCTGCCCACCCACATCTGGTGGCCCGGCGACCCGCCCTTCGCCGATCCGGTCTTTGACCAGTTGGTCGAGATCGGGGATCGGCTCACCGTCGACTCGTCCGACTTCAGCGACCTGCTCACCGGCCTGCGTCGCACCGCCAGCCTGCGCCGGCGCAGCGGCGTCGGCGACCTGTCGTGGGAGCGGCTGGCGTGGTGGCAGGAGCTCACCGCCCAGTTCTTCGACGCGCCGAGGTTCCAACGCTACCTGCCGAACCTGAGCCGGCTCCGAATCCGCTATGCCGTCGCACCCCCGGGGTCCACGCGCGGAAACGACGAGGATGTCGTCCCCGCCGTCGCCGCTCCGATGGCGCAGGCGCTGCTCTACGCGGGCTGGATCGCTTCGCGACTCGGCTGGCGACGGCACCGCACCCTTAAGCCGCTTGCCGATGGAGCGTTCAACCTGCGGCTCGAGGGACGGCACGAGATGGTCGACCTGCACCTCGAGCCGACCGCCACCGACGACGTCCCGCCCGGGGAGCTCCTCTCGGTCCGCCTCAGCTCGCTGGGCGAGACCGGGGCCGCCGAGTTCATCATCGACCGCGACGGAGACGATGCGATGGTCGCGACGAACGCCGACGGCATGACGGCCCTCCTGCGCCGCGTGGCGATGGAGACCCCTCGAGAGTCGGAGCTGCTTAGCGCGCAGCTCACGATGGATTCGGCCGACCCGGTGTATGAGATGTCACTGCGTGCCGCCGCCATCCTGCTCGCGTCGTCGCGTGAACCGGCCGCGTGAGTCGCTTTCGCGTCCTGCCGGACCCCGCGACCGTCGCCGACGCCACGGCCGATCGCTTCGTGACCGCGGCGCGCAAGGCCATCGAGTCGAACGGCATCTTCCGCGTCGCCCTGTCGGGCGGCTCGACGCCGAAGCAGGTCTACCCGCTGCTTCTCCAGCCTGCCCGACGCGACGCCATCGACTGGAGCCGGGTCGAGTTCTTCTGGGGCGACGAGCGGGCCGTCCCGCCCGATCACCCCGACTCGAACTTCGGCGTCGCGTACCAGACGCTCATCGCGCACCTGCCCGACGTGCGTCCGGACCGGATCCACCGGATGCCTGCCGAGGCGCCCGACATCGACGCTGCGGCCCTATCGTACGAGGGCGAGATTCGCCTTGCCTTCGGCGCTCGGGGCAACGAGCCGCCGGCCTTCGACCTCATCTGGCTGGGGATGGGACCCGACGGCCACACAGCCAGCCTCTTCCCCGGCACCCTCGCGCTCGAAGAGGCGGAGCGCTGGGTGGTCGGCAACTGGGTGCCGTCGCAGGACGCGTGGCGCATGACGCTCACATATCCGGTGCTCAACGCCGGAGGGCGCGTGATGTTCGTCGTCACCGGCGCCGACAAGGCCAAGGCGCTGCGTGCCATTCGCGCCGGTGGCTCCGGGCTGCCGGCGGCGGCCGTGGCCGGCAGGCGGGTGGAGTGGATCATCGACGCCGCCGCGGCCGGCGAGAAGCGGCCTGCCTGACCGATGCCCCCGCTCGCCTGGCTGGCCGCTGCGCTCGTGGCGGGCACGGTCGCATTTCTCGTGGGCGTGCCCGCCTGGCGCTCCTACCGCGCCCGGGAGTCACGCGACCTGAACACCGAGCGCTACCGCGCTTGGCGCGGCCACAGCACCCCCGGTCAGCGGGCGTCGACGCGGGAGGGCATGACGGCGCAGGAGCGGCGGCGCATCTATGGTGGGGCGGCGCTGGGGGCGCTCGCGGTCGTCGCCCTGGTCGCCTTCTTCCTGACCACCTGACGGCGGACCGATGCGCGTTGAGCTGTTGTACGCCGACGGTGACCCAGCCGCCATGCCGGCCCGCCAGAACCTGGTCGAGGTGCTCACCGAGGACGCCTTCGAGACACCGATCCAGATGATCGCGGTCGGCTCCGACGAGGATGCGCAGCTCCTCGGCATGCGCGGCTCACCCACGATCAGGATCGACGGCGCGGACATCGATCCGGATTGGGCTGGGCCGATCGGGCTCGCGCCGCGCTCGTACGCCGTGGGAGAAGGACAGGTTCCGGGCAAGCCGCTCATCCGTCGCGCGGTCGAGCGGGCGCGTGGCTGGGGCCACGGGCGCCGAGGCTGATGCTCGCCGGAGCGCTGCGCGCCATCTTCCTGTGGCTCAGCAAGCGTCGCTGGATGGCGCGCGTCGCCCTCGCCACGCCGTTCCTGCGGCGCATGCCCCTTCGCTTCGTGGCGGGCACCACGCTCGACCGGGCGGTCGCCGTGGTCCGCGAGCTCAATGCGCACGGACGCAGCGCCACG
The DNA here is from genome assembly GCA_964470495.1 of uncultured Steroidobacteraceae bacterium. GTDB lineage: Bacteria > Chloroflexota > Limnocylindria > QHBO01 > QHBO01 > JACDBZ01. The sequence goes on from CAYYDA010000057.1 coordinate 2,604, forward strand.
CTGGATGTGCTGGGCGAATCCACCGACGATCGGGCCTCGGCCGACCGCGCGGCCGCCACCTACGTGGAGACGATCGAGCGCATCGCCGCCGAGAAGCTCGATGCCAACGTCAGCATCAAGCTCTCCCAGATGGGGCTGGACCTCGGCGTTGACGAATGCCTGGCCGTCATGGCACCGATCGTCGAGGCCGGCACGCGGCACGGCATCTTCGTGCGCGTTGACATGGAGTCATCGGCCTCGACCGATCGCACCCTCGAGGTGGTGAGCCGCCTGCGAGCCGATGCTCACGACGTCGGCCCGGTCATCCAGTCGTACCTGCATCGGTCTCCGGCGGACGTCGAGCGCCTGGCCGCGGACCGCGTGCGAACGCGCGTCTGCAAGGGCGCCTATGCCGAGCCGCCCGATGTGGCTCACCAGGAGCGCGAGGCCGTGGACGACGCCTTCGTCGCCCTCAGCCAGCGGCTGCTCGAGGCCGACGCGTACCCCGGGGTCGCGACCCATGATCCCGAGATGATCCTTCGCGTCGGCCGCTTCGCGCGGCGCACCGGCATCGGCAAGGACCGCTTCGAGTTCCAGATGCTGTATGGCATACGACGCGACCTGCAGCGCCGGCTGGTGGCCAAGGGCTATCGGGTCAGGGTCTACGTGCCGTTCGGAACCGAGTGGTATGCGTACTTCATGCGTCGCCTGGCGGAGCGGCCGGCGAACGCGCTGTTCGTCCTGCGCAGCCTCTTCAGGGAGCGTTCCTGACGCCGGGCGCACCCGGGGGTAGACTGCTCAGTCACAGCCCATGTCCGCATCCAAACGGCCGAGCACCTCGAGTCTCCGCCGATACCTCACATCTCGCCCGTACATCGCAGTCGCCGACATCCGGCGCCGGTTCGCCCTCGATCCGGAGGCGATGAGCGTCGTCTCGCGCAACGGCACGACGGCGTACGTCGGCCTGCCCGAGCGTGAGGCGTCCAAGCTCCAGGACCTCTGGCAGCGTGACGAGGTCGGGGTCGAGCTGTCGGTCGAGGTCCGCGCCCCGGTTGTTGTCGGCGTCTTCCCGATGCGCATCGCCCGGTTCGTTGTCGGCCACGCCGGCAACGGTAACGGCTCGAACGGGTCGATCCACCACGCGCAGCCGATCGCACAACACGGTGTGGCCCACGACGACCACGCCGACGAATGAGGGTCGCCGCGGTCATCAGCGACCTCATGCTCTTCAGCCGTATCGACGCCGCCGCCTCGGCTGCCGGTGCAACGCTACATCGGGTCGACGCGCCCGCCGACTTGATTGCCCACGCCGACCTGGACCTCCTGCTGGTCGACTGGTCCGCCCGCCGTGGCGATTGGTCCGCGGCGCTGGTGGAATGGCATGAGCGCTCAGGCGGGCGCCTGATCCTCTTCGGTGCCCATACGGATCTCGAGGCGCATGCGACTGCACGTGGAGCTGGGATGGGTCCGATGTGGGCGCGATCGAAGCTCCTGGCCGAGCTCCCGACGTTGTTCCTCTGATCGCGGCGGGCGCAGCCATGGTGCGGCCCTACTGCGCGATGAGTTCCTCTGCGGTGACCATCTCGTCCGGCACGATTGTGAGCGTGCCGGGCGTCGCGGCCAGTGGCATCGAGGCGCGCCATTCGCGGAGCATCGCGCGGAGGACCCGCCAACCGTCACGGAAGGTGCGAAGGTTCGACTCGCCGTAACGCCGCGGCGCCTCCTGGCTCGGCACCTCGGAGATCCGGAGGCCCACGCGCACCGCTCGGGTCACGATCTGGGTCTCGATCTCGAAGCCATCCGCGTCGAGCGCCAAGCGTGAGATGGCCGAGCCCCGCAGCGCCATGAAGCCGTAGCAGAGCTCCGTGAAGTCGGTGCGGAACAGCGCATTGGCGAGCGCCAGCAGCCGCCCGTTCCCGAATTGGCGCAGGAGCGTGATGTCTGTGCTGCCACCGCCTTCGATGAATCGCGAGCCCTTGGCGAGATCCGCTCCGCCGGCGAGTGCCTCAACGTAGCGGTGGATCTCCGCGGGATCCATGCTGCCGTCCGCATCCATGACCACGACGCATTCTCCGCGCGCCACGGCCATGCCGGCTCGCATCGCGGCGCCCTTGCCGGGTCTGTCCTCGTGCACCACGATGACGTCGGGCGCGATCATCTTCGCGACTTCGAGGGTCCCATCGGTCGATAGACCGTCGACGATGATGACCTCGTCGACATAGGACGGCATGCGCTCAAGCACCCATCCGATGTTACGTGCCTCATTCTTGGCAGGGATGACCACGCTGACGGACATCGGCATTTCGCTGAGCACACCAATGCTCGGGTTCATGACGGATACGGGTGTAGCCACGGATTCCCCCAGACACAAATGAAGACGATGAGGTCGATGAATTGCCGCCACCGCCGAGTGGGCACAAGGCGGTGGGAGGCTGTAACCCGGTACACCAAAGTACCAGTTGGATGAGGGTACTTTAGTCCCGGCATTCTGCCCCAGCCGTCTGGCCCTTGTCCATATTCCGGGGCCGAAAGGCGTTGCTTTTGGGCACATGTCTGCGCCCTCGGAACCGCCCCCGCTGTGGCGGCGATGGCGCTCTTCCGGCACAATCGCTCGCATGGCTCCACCAATGCGCCGCCGCAAGTTTCAGGACGCCGCCCTGCGCGATGCTCTTGAGGAGGCGCTTGCCGCGGGTGAGCCGGTCAACGTGGCGCTCGCCCGGTTGAGGGTCAGTCGGTCAACGCTCCGTCGTGAGATGACGCGCGACGACGACCTGCGCGAACGGATCGAGCGCGCGCTGCTGGCGGATCGCCAGCAGCCAAGAGGGACGACCGACGCAGGCGACGCCGACGCGGCTGCCCAGGCCACTGATGTCGTCCCGACGGCGGCGGGTGCCGAGCAGCCCATCACCAGCACTCCAATTGGGACCGGTCGCGTCGTGTTCGGCCTGCGGCGGCGGCCCCGGCCGTTGGAGTCGGTACGACGGATGGCACTCAGGACTGCCGTGCCGTGGCCGTCCGCCCGCAACGGCCCACTGCGCGACCGCATCGTGCTGCGCGACTGGCTCCCCGCCCTGCTCGTGCTGCTCGCAGAGGCAGCGCTTGCGTTCGCCTCGACCGGAAGCCCGGTGATCGTCGTGCTGGTGGTGATGGTGGCTCTTGCCTACGTGGGCGGCATTTGGGTGGTTTCGGCCACCGAGGGGACGGACACCCTCGCGACTAGCGGCGCCGTCCACGCCAGTAGCGGTCTGGCTTCCGCTGCCGCGCCGCCGCGGACTGCCGCGCCGCCGCGGACTGCCGTGCCGCCACGGCCTCACACGACCCCACCTTCGGGCACGGTGCGGACCGATCTCGGTTGGCTACAGGATACGATTGGCAGGCCCGTGGGCGAGAAACGCCCGACGCCCCCCAAGCGGGATCGCCCACGTGGGTGATCGCAGCGTCGCGGTGGTCATCTGCGCCTACACAATGGAGCGGATCAAAGACATCCAGCGCGCCGTCGCCTCGGTCGGCGATCAGCGCCGCCCTGCGGATGAGCTCATCCTCGTCATCGATCACAACGACGAGCTGGCATCGCTCGCTCGGGAGCGGTTTGCAGGCGCACGGGTCATCGTCAACGTCGGGCAGCGTGGCCTCAGCGGTGCCCGCAACACCGGCATCGCCAGCGCAACGTCCGATGTCGTCGCGTTCCTGGACGACGACGCGCAAGCCGATCCAGGATGGCTGGAGACGATGTTGTCCTGGTACGACGATCCGTCGATCATTGCAGTCGGCGGAACAAGCGAGCCCATCTGGCACGACCGTCGACCAGGCTGGTTTCCTGTGGAGTTTGATTGGGTCGTCGGCTGCTCATACCGTGGTCTTCCGACTCAACCGGCGGATGTGCGCAATCTGATTGGCTCCAACATGTCGTTTCGGCGCGACGTGTTCGAGCGCATCGGCGGCTTCCACTATGCGATCGGTCGCGTCGGGACCCGGCCGGTCGGTTGCGAAGAGACCGAGCTGTGCATTCGTGCCGTCAGGCTGATGCCGGGGTCGCGCGTCATGTGGGACCCAGCGGTTCGCGTGAGTCACTACCTACCGGAGAGCCGCGCACAATGGCGCTACTTCCGGGCGCGGTGCTACGCCGAGGGTCTGTCCAAGGCGATCGTCGCGCAGCTCGCCGGAGCGGATCGCGGCCTCGCGTCGGAGCGGTCGTACGTGATGCGAACATTGCCGGCCGGGGTCGTGACGGGTGTAGGTGACGCCATCCGCGAACGTAGCCTGGCACCACTCGTCCGCGCGGGCGCTATCATCGCCGGCCTTGGCATGACCGGCGCCGGGTTCGCCGCCGGCTCCATGCAGCGCGTATGGTCGCGCGTCGTGCGGGCGCCCCGCAGCCTACCGCCCCCGCCTGAGATTGCAATCCCGAGTCATGACTGAAGAATCCCACGTCGCACTGCCGGACGTCACCATCGTCATCCCGGTCCGCAACGCGGAGGCATTCATCGAGGCCTGCCTCGCCTCTGCGGTGGCATCGGGCCCCGCCGAGGTCATCGTCGTCGATGGACAGTCAACCGATGCGACTCTCGAGATCGCACGCCGGTTTCCTGTGCGGCTTCTCGACGACGGGGGACGTGGCGTTGCGGCTGCTCGGCTCATGGGGGCAGAGGCCGCGGTGAGCGAATGGGTGGCGTTGGTCGATGTCGATGTGCTGCTGCCGCCGGGCGCGCTTGGCGCGTTGCTGGACGAGGCTCGCAGCGGGGGCTACACGGCTCTCCAGGCCGGCCTGGAGAGTACGTCGGGACCGGGCTATTGGGGGCGGGCCCTGGTCGATCACCATCGGTCCGGCCGCAGCAAGCACTGGTTCGGCCTCGTCGCGACGGTCTTCCGACGTGAGACCTTTCTGGACCACGGCCTCGACGCAAGCTTCTCCTCAGGAGAGGACATCGAATTGCGCTTCCGGCTGGAGCGAAGTGGCGAGCGCATCGGTGTGTCTGGTCGAACGATCGTGCCGCATCGGTTCGGCGACACCTTCGAGTTCGCTTGCGGACAATTCTTGGCCGATGGCGCGGGACTCGCCCGCATGACGATCAAGCACGGATGGCGGGCCGCACCGCTACTCGCTCTCCCGGCGGCCGCGGCGGCACGCGGCACCGTCCTGAGCCTCGCGCGCGGTCGACCGCAGTGGGTTCCCTATTACGTTGCCTTCTTGGCCGTGAACTGGTTCGCCATGGGCCGGCACCTGTTGGCCCGGGTGGTGCGGCGCCGGCGATGAAGTCGGCCATGACGCCCGGACCAGCCGGCGCGGCAGGCGCGGGTGTTGATGCCCGGCTGAGCGTCCTAGTCAGTAATTTTGCCCTGATCGCCGCCCGCGTGGCCTCCATGGGGCTCGGCTTCGTAGCATGGTTGCTGGCCGCCCGCCTGTTTGCTCCGGCGGAGGTTGGAGTGGCCTCAGCCCTCGTCGCGTCGATGATGCTCTGCGTGCAGTTCGGGTTGCTGGGCATTGGCTCGGCGGTCGTTGCGGTGCTCCCATCGCATCGTGATGCTCCCGCGAATGTCGTCGACGTCGGTGCCTCCATGGTTGTGGCCTGCGTGCTGGCGGTAACTCTCGGGTACTTCGTGCTGGCGGCCACGGTGCTGAGCGAGCTCGACATCGTCTTGTCGCCGACATATGCCATCGCCTTCCTTGCGATGACTCTCTTCGGAACGCTGAATACCTACTACGACTACGTTTCGCTGGCGCTGCGTCGGGGTGACCAGGTTCTCGTCCGGAACATGACCTTCGGCGTCGTGACGCTTGTGACGCTCGTGGTCGTGGCGGCGCTGCTCGGGGACGCACCGGGCAGCCTGATCATCACTGTCGCGTGGGCGGCTGCGGGCCTCGCGGCGTGCGCGATCGCTGGCCGTCAGGTGGCGCGTGCGCTTGGCCGACGCCCGGCTGCCCGATGGGACCTCGTGCTCACCAGGCGGCTGGTCGCGATCGGGTGGCCGAACTGGCTGCTGACGCTCACAGAGCGCGCGCCAGCCCTCGCGATGCCGGTGCTTGTGGCGCAGATCCTCGGGCCGACTACCAACGCGTTCTGGTACGTGGCGTGGATGACAGCTTGGGTAGTGCTCATCATCCCGATCTCGATCGGCCAGACGGTGTTTGCCGAGGTCTCGCGTGACCCGCCCTCGGCGCGGGCCTCCGTGCTGCACGGTCTTCGCAGCTCGCTCCTGATCGGTGTGCCGGCTGCTCTTCTCCTGGCCCTCGTCGCGGAGTTCGGGCTCGGCCTCCTTGGTACCCCATATGCGGCCGAGAGCGCCCCGGCGCTCCGCCTTCTCGTTATCAGTGTTGTGCCGGTCACGGTGATCCAGGCCTTCTACGCCGTCAGTCGCGCACGCAAGAACCTGAGGGAGGCAATCGCGGTCGGCTTGCTGGGCGGCGCCACCACAGTTGTCGCCGCACTCGCAGCCGGGCGGTACGGTGG
>CAYYDA010000058.1:0-8975 GCA_964470495.1 uncultured Steroidobacteraceae bacterium
ATCGGTCTAGAATGACGAACCCCATGACGACCCCCGAGTCCCTTGTCCATGCCCGCGGCCTGACCAAGCGCTATGCGAACGGCTTTACCGCCGTCGATGGCGTCGACTTCGACGTGCGTCCGGGCAAGGCCTTCGGCTTCCTCGGTCCGAACGGCGCCGGCAAGACGAGCACGATGCGAATGATCGCCTGCTCGAGCCCCGTCACCGAGGGCGAGCTCAGGGTGATCGGTATGGACCCCCGCACCCAGGCACGCGAGATCAAGTCGAAGCTCGGCGTGGTGCCGCAGATCGACAACCTCGACACCGAGCTGACCGTGCGCGAGAACCTCGAGATGTACGCGCGCTATTTCGACATTCCGAACGACGTGGCCCGCAAGCGCGCGGACGAGCTGCTCGAGTTCGTCCAGCTCGACGAGCGCGCGAAGGACCAGGTCGAGCCGCTCTCCGGCGGCATGAAGCGCCGGCTCACGATCGCGCGGGCGCTCATCAACGAGCCTGAGCTTGTGATCCTCGACGAGCCGACAACCGGACTCGACCCCCAGGCGCGGCACCTCCTGTGGGAGCGGCTCTATCAGCTCAAGCGCCGAGGGGCCACGCTCATCATCACCACCCACTACATGGACGAGGCGGAGCAGCTGTGCGACCACCTCGTTGTGATGGACAAGGCGAAGATCGTGGCTGAGGGCTCTCCACGGCAGCTGATCGACCAGCACTCCACGAAGGAGGTGCTCGAGCTGCGCGTGACCGATGCGGTTCGCGACAGCCTCAACGGCCAGCTCGAGGCGCTTGCCGAGCGGGTCGAGGCCCTGCCGGATCGGTTCCTCCTGTACACCGCGGATGGCGAGCGCACCCTGGAGCAGGTCAACCTGCGCCAGATCCCGATCGAGAGCGCGCTCGTGCGCCGGTCGAGCATGGAGGACGTCTTCCTGCGCCTGACCGGGCGCTCGCTGATCGAATAGGCGAAGCAGCAGACCGATGACCGCCCTCGCCGCCTCGGGTCGCGTCTGGCAGCGCAACTGGCTCGTCTACAAGCGTCTGTGGCACCGAAGCCTGGCATTCGGCTTCCTTCAGCCGGTCCTCTTCCTGACCGCCATGGGCCTGGGCATCGGCGCGCTGATCGGCGGCCAGGACCTGGCGGCATTCGGCGGCGTCGAGTACATCCACTGGCTGGGTCCGGGCCTGCTGGCCGCGATGTCGATGCAGACCGCAACCTTCGAGTCGACCTACCCGATCATGAACAAGATCATGTGGGGCCGGAACTACGAGGCCATGCTCTCGACGCCGGTCAGCATCCGCAGCATCGTTGGCGGCGAGCTGCTGTGGTCGGCGTTCCGCATCGGCTCATTGGCGGCCGTCTTCCTGCTCGTGCTCGCGCTGTTCGGGATCGTGCGCACCCCGCTGGCGCTCCTGGCCATCCCGTTCGCGATGCTCATCGGCGTGGCGTTCTCGTCGTGCCTGATCGCCTTCACCGCCACCCAGAAGAACGACGTCGGCTTCAGCGCCATCTTCAGGTTCGTCGTCAACCCGCTCTTCCTGTTCAGCGGCACCTTCTTCCCGCTCACGAACCTGCCGGAACCGCTCCGCGCGGTCGCGTGGGCGACGCCGCTCTTCCACGGTGTCGAGCTGATCCGTGGATCCGTCCTTGACCAGCTCAACACCGCGACCGTGCCGCTCCACCTCGCGTACCTGATCGTGATGCTGGGGATCGGCACATTCTTCGCCGAGCGCCTGCTGACCCGACGGATGGCCGGCTGAGCCGATGACGACCCTCACCCAGACCACCAATGCGCCCAGCCCGCTTGCGAGAGCATGGGCCCGCATCTGGCGCTCCCGGCGCCTGGTCGAGCGCAACATCATGGTCTACCGCCACCAGTGGATCATCATCCTCTCGGGCGTGTTCGAGCCGATCTTTTACCTGATCGGCATCGGTCTCGGGCTGGGAGCGATCGTGGAGACGGTGCCGCTGGCCGACGGCCGGATGGTCGCCTACGCCGCCTTCGTCGCGCCGGCGCTGCTCGCCACGGCCGCCATGAACGGCGCGGTGTTCGAGACGATCTTCAACGTCTTCTTCAAGCTCAACTACGCGAAGACCTACGACGGCGTCCTCGCAACGCCGATGGGGATCACCGAGATCGCACTGGGCGAGATGCTGTGGGCGCTCATGCGCGCCCTGCTGTACGCCATCGCGATGTTCGTGATCATGCTCGCGTTCGGGCTCATCCTCTCGCCGTGGGGCATGCTCATGGTGCCCGCCGCATTGCTCTCGGCGGCGGCCTTTGCTGCGGCCGGGCTGGCCGGCACCTCGTACCTGCGCACGGTGAACGACTTCGACGTGCCGATGGGACTGGTCGTCATGCCGATGTTCCTGTTCAGCGGCACGTTCTTCCCGATCGAGGCGCTCGTCTCCGGCCCGCTCCTGTGGCTGATCCAGGCAACGCCGCTCTATCACGCGATCAGCCTGGTCCGCGGCCTCTCCACCGGGCTGGTCGGTACGGCGCAGCTGTGGGACACCATCTACCTGGTCGTCTTCTTCGCGATCTGCATGTGGATCGCCATGCGCCAGATGGAGCGCAAGCTCATCAAGTGACGGTACGTAGCCGCTTCTCACGGCACCGGCCCGTGACAGTTCGTAGTCATGTCGCACCCTCGCTCGGCTGTCGCATCTCGCTGCGGGCGGCCCGCCTCCGTCTGATCTCGTCCCGCTCATTGGGGTGCGCTACGCCGGCGACAGCCGCAGGCACGACTCCGCCTACGGGCTCACCTCGCCTGGCTGTCGCAACGGGCTCGGCAAGGCCATCACTTCGAACTGCTCGCCACACCGGACTCCGTCGTCCGCTGGATCGCCACGGCGATTGCGGTGCTGGGCGTCGTCGAGCTCGTGTCGCCGACGACTCAGGCCGAAGGATCGCCCGCGCCGATGCCGATGAAGCGGCCGTCGGTGGGGTGAGTCGCCCGATTCCTATCGGTTTGTCATCGGCAGACCGTTAAGCACGAATCTGAGCGCCGAACCGTCGTTTACGAACACCGGGAGCAAGACCGATAGGAATCCGGAGCCGGCTCACGCTCAGGAGGCCGTTGCGCCTCGGCGCGCAACCTGGAGAGCTTGCTGAGGGTGAGAATCCGACAGGATTCGGCCGTCGAATAGGTCGACGCCACTACACGATGCGGCGCCAGGGCTCCTCGAGGGCGGCATCGGCGCGGCGGTAGGACTCCGCCAGGATGGTGATCGGGTGGACGGTCGGCACGCCGGTCGACGACTCGATCTGCCAGCGACAGGTCTCGGAGTCGCAGGCCGCACGCGCGGCTCCCGACGCGCGAACCTTGGCGAAGAGCGGCGCCCCCACGTCCTGCGCGATCTGCCATCGCTCGACCTTCAGGCCGTAGGTGCCGGCGGCGCCGCAGCAGTCGTGATCGGAGTCCACGGCGCGCAGGCCCGGGACGAGCGCGAACAGGTCCATCGCCGGCGTCCCGATGCCGTGCGACTTCAGCTGGCAGGGCGGGTGGTACGGCAGCGGCTCGACCATCGGCGCGAAGCCGGTATCGAGCCGGCCACGCTCGTGGAGATCGACGAGGAACTCGCAGATGTCCCAGGTGGCATCGGCGACGGCGGCGGCATCGGGGTCGGCGAGGTCGAGCATCTCGCGGTACTCGGCCTTCAGCGCGTGGGTGCATGACGTCGAGGTGCCGACGATCCGGTAGCCGGCACGCGCGAATGCCGCCAGCGACGAGAGGTTCCGACCGGCCTTCTTCCGCGCCGCGTCATACAGGCCGTTGGAGATGAACGGCAGGCCGCAGCACTCCTGGCGCGGCACGATCACGGTGAAGCCGTTGCGCTCGAGGATCTCGACCGTGTCGCGGCCCAGGTCGGGCTCGAAGCCGTTCACCGCGCAGCCGTGGAAATACACGATGGTCGTTGCCGGATCGGAGGCCGCAGCCAGCTCCGTTGTCCCGTCGCGGCCCTTCCACCACGAGCGAAACGTCTTGCGAGAGAACTTCGCGAGCGGGCCGCGGCGGTGGACCCCGAGCACCTTCTCCCCCATCCATCGGGCCATCCGGTTCTGGAGCCCGAAGTTGGCGAGTGGCGCGAGCGGCGCGCCGGCCCGAATCATGAGGTCCGTGTCGCTGATGAGCCGGTTGCGGAAGCTCGTCCCGCGATCGGCGACGATCGCCGCGCGGGCGCGGTTGTTCGTCTCCGCGATGAGCACCCCGTGCGGGCAGGCCCGGGTGCAGATGCCACAGCCGGAACACAGGTCGACCGTGCGATCGGGCGACGCGCGGCCGACCGATGGTCCACGGAAGCGCTCGGCCTGAGGACCGACGTATTTCGGGCCCGGGAAGGCATCGGTCACGCGCGCAACCGGGCAGACGGTGGTGCACACGTTGCACTTCACGCAGGCGTCGGTGGAATACGGCGGAAACTCGCGCGCCGCTGCATCGTAGAAGGTCATGCCGCCACCGCCCGGGACGCACCGAGCGAGCGAGCCGCGCGATGGGCGCTGGCGAGCGCCACGCCGTCACCGCATCGCTCGTCGAGGTACCGCATGCCTGCCAGCGCGGAGCCGATGACGCGCACGTTTTCGAGCGTCGTCGGCGCCATGTGCTCGTCGACCGCGACGCCGGCCGCCTCGAGCGGGTGTGGCGTGAGCGGATCCTCGCTGAACCACGATTCGCGTTCGGGGCCGATGACCGGCAGGCCGAACACCCGCTCGACGAGGGTGCCGTCCCGCGTTGCTCGGATCCCCGCGCCGCCGATCCCGCCGGTCGCGAGCACGAAGGCATCGGCGGCGAGTCGCAGGGTGCGCGATGCTGCCTCGGTGTGGACCGCGGTGACGCGCCGGCCCTCGCGCTCCACCGACACGACGTCGAAGCCGATCTGGATGCGCGACCCGGACGCCAGGATCCGCCGACGGAGGGCGTCGTAGAGGCGCATCCCTGGGACCGATGGGGGCAGGCTCGGGATCTCGAACACGCGACAGCCGAGCATGGCCTCCGCCTCGGCGTGCACCTCGGCATGGCGCTCGAGACCGAGGACGGCCGGCATGCCGATGCGCCAGTCCCCCGCCGGGACGGCGCGGGCCACGGCGGCGAGGGCGGGACCACGCCAGGCGGAATCGTCGAAGAGGCGCGCCAGGGTCTGCGGACCGGTGTTGCGGAGCCGGTCGACCGTCGGGAGGTCCACCTCCACGCCGCGGAGCTCGGCCGGACCGTCAGGCCAGGTGGCGAGGGCCAGGTTGCGCGCGGCGTAGGCGGCCCAGGCGTCCGGGAAGCGGCTGATGCCGACCACCAGCAGACCGGCTCCGCCCCACGGCGCAAGCGCGGCCGCCTGGGCGAGCGGCAGCACGGCCGCTCGGCGCAGGGCACCGATGGCTGTCGGTATCGGCCTCAGCGCAGCGTCGAGCGATCCGACATGCGCCAGGCCCTCCGCCTCGGTCCGCGCCAGGTGGGCCGTGATGGCTGCATCGGTGTCGGGCGCCAGCCGGTGGTATGGGTGGGCATCGGTCCTGGCCAGCATGCGAACGCCTTCGCGCGGTGTCTTCGCGCCGGCGGGAGCCGCAACGTCGAGGCCGCCGTGCGTCCAGTGCGTGGTCGCCATGCCCTTGGCGGCGACGAAGACGCTCGCCCCCGCTTCCGCCAGCTCGGCAGCACACGACAGGCCGGCCAACCCGGCACCGATGACGACGACGTCAGCGCGCGGCACGGTCGAGCCCGGCTTTCGGGGTGTCGGGCAGGGAGTCGACGGCGAGCGTGCCGCGGAAGATGCCGGCGGTCAGCCACAGCTCGGCCAGCTGGTCGCCCCAGGCGATCGGCCGCGTGCCCCGAAACCGCTCAGCCACGAAGCTCCGGAGTGGCGCGTTGGCTTCGCCTGGGCGTCGAGCGTCGAAGATGGCGGCCGCGCGAGGAGTGCAGAACGCTCCCTGGCAAGGCCCCATGCCGAGGCGGGTCGTGCGCCGCAGGTCGTCCAGGGTGGAGTCGCCGCGCTCGTCGAGCGCGTGATCGAGGCGCTTCCGGGTCACCAGCTCGCACTCGCACACGAGCTCCGCGTTGCCGCCGCCTTCGGCCTCGTGGGCGGCCAGCCGGTCGCCGAGCCAGTACGGCGTCCCGGTCGCCGGCGCTGGAAGCGGCTCGTCTGCCGTCCGGCACGGCGCATCGACACCGAGCGCGGTGGCAACGACATCGACGACGTCGCGGGCCATGAGCCGGTACGTGGTCAGCTTGCCGCCGACGATGCTCCACAGGCCATCCACGCCGTCGCGCCGGCCGTGGTCGATGACGTGGTGCGCCCGGCTGATCTCGCGCGACTCGTCGTGCCGCGACTCGTCGTCGAGTTCCGCGGCGTCGTACAGCGGCCGGGCGCCGGCATAGGCGCGGAGGACGCGAGCTCCGCTGATGCCGGGGACGAGCCGCTCGCCGTCCGCGAGGAGGGCATCCACCTCGTCGCGGGTGACGTGCACGTCGTCGGGGTCCGGAACGGTGATGTCGGTGGTGCCGAGGATGCAGACGGTGTGGACCGGGACCAGGATGTCGCCGTCGCCCGGCGGCGCCAGGCGGTTGACCACGGCCGTCGTCAGGCGGCGATTGAGGATGAGCATCGAGCCCTTGCCCGGGCTCATGGCGAGCTGAGCCCCAGCGAGCGCAGCCACCTTACCGGCCCATGCGCCCGCGGCCGATACGACCGCGCGGCAGGCAACCGTGAGCTCCTCGCCGGCGCGCTCGTCGCGCACTCGCACCGCGGTCACGCCTCCGTCGGGCGCGCGCTCGAAGCCGATCACCTCGTGGTAGCGCAGGGCATCGGCGCCATGCTCCCGTGCGCTGGCCAGGTTGGCGTCGATGAGCTCCCACGGCTCGAGCGAGGCGTCCGGCACGCGGTACGCGGCGCGAATCTGGCGCGACACGAGCGGCTCGGCGTGGAAGAGGGTCTCGAGCGGCACCGGCTCGGCCTCGATGCCCGCCGCGGCGCAGGCTGCCGGGAAGCGATCGAGGTAGTCGTCTGGATCGTCGGGCGTGGCCACGAAGTAGCCGCCGGTCGGCTCGATCGTGGCCGGCGCGATCCGCCGCAGCACGGCGTTCTCCTCGGCGCAATGCCGGGCGGAGATCGGGTCGGATTCGACGTAGCGGCCGCCCGAATGCAGGAGGCCGTGGTACCGGCCACTGGTGCCAGACGTGAAGTCGCGGCGCTCGACGAGGAGCGCTCGCAGGCCGCGCATCGCCAGGTCGCGCAGGACCCCCGCGCCGGTTGCTCCCCCGCCGATGACGACGACGTCGACCTCGGCGCGCGCGGTCATCCCGGCCGCCCGCGGAGCAGCGGCAGCGCGCCGCGCAGGTAGTCCCAGCCGGAGACGACGGTCAGGACCGTTGCCAGCACCATCAGCCAGAAGCCGATGGCAAGGATTCCCTCACCCATCCCGGTCGACGCCAGTGGACCTCCGGTCAACGCATCGTGGGCGAGCAGCAGGACCCCCATGGCGACGAGCGTCGTCATGGTCTTCGCCTTCCCGAGCGCCCGGGCCGGGATCACGACGTCCTCGGCAGCGGCCGCCTGCCGAATGCCTGCGATCACGAGCTCGCGCACGACGACGGTCGCAACGATCCACGTCGGCAGCAACCCGACCTCGACCATCGCCACCAGCACGCCGCCGACCAGCACCTTGTCGGCCGTCAGGTCCATGAAGACGCCGAGCGGCGAGACCTCGCCCCGGGCACGGGCGACCCAGCCGTCGAGGAAGTCGGTGGATGCCGCAAGGAAGAAGAGGATGACCGCGACGATCCCGAGCCCCGGAGTGCCAATCAGCAGCAGCGCGATCACGACCGGCGTCGCCGCGATACGCGCGATGCCAAGCAGGTTCGCGGGCGATCCGATCCGCGCCGGAGGCCGTTCCACGGTCATACCACCTGCTCCTTCTGCCCGATCCGCCGCTCGGTTCCCGCGCGCAGCCGCCCGATGTTATCGGCGTGCGCCACCGTCACCAGCAGGCCCGACGCGAGCGCGTAGGCGATCGCCTGCACCGATGCCCAGCCGACGCCCGCCAGGAATGCGGTGATGATGGGCGCACCGACGGCGCCGACGATCGAGCCGAGCGACACGTAGCGAGTGCGCCACATGACGGCGAATACGATCGGCAGCAGGAAGACGAGCGTCCACGGCGTCATGGCACCGAGCGCTCCGGCGGAGGTGGCCACGCCACGGCCGCCGGTGAAGCCGATGAAGACCGACCAGTTGTGACCCACGATCGCGGCCAGCCCGGCGAGCGCGGCTGCCCACTCGACCATCGGGTCGCCGTCGAAGAGGAGCCGTGCGATCAGCACGGCCGCGACGCCCTTGGCGACGTCGAGCACGAACACTCCCGCGGCCGCAGGTGCGCCGAGCGTGCGCAGCGCGTTCGTCGCCCCGGTCCGGTGTGACCCGTACGCGCGCAGGTCGATGCCGCGCGTCCAGAGACCGATGAGCAGGCCGAACGGGATCGCCCCCAGGAAGTAGCCCAGGATCGCCGCGAGGAGCAGGCTCATCGGCGGCCCTCCAGCTTGTCCATGGCTGCCGCCTCGTCCGCTGCGGCGAGCACGCCGTCGAGCGCGTCGCCCGTCGATGCCTGGACGGCCGCCACGAACGTGCCCTCGACGATGGGGCCGCCCGAGATGCGCACGCGTGCGGCGAGATCGGGCTCGATCAGCTCCTCGACGGCCGTGAACGCCGAGAGCACGGCGCTGCCGAGGTCGGCCAGGACGACGACGCCCGCGCCGGCATCGGCCTCGGCCAGGGCGTCCGCGATGCGTGTCGCATCGGTGCCGATGCTCCCGTCCTCCATGCCGCCCGCCGCGATGACGAGCGGGCCGTCCGGCGGCAGGTTGGCAAGGCGGGCGACCAGAGCCACCGTGGCATCGGCGACCTGCGCCGAGTGCGAAACGACCACGATCCCGACCGCTGCCGGGCCCTCATCGGACATGGGACGCCTCCTCGAAGAGCCGAGCGGGACCGGCCC
>CAYYDA010000059.1:0-8870 GCA_964470495.1 uncultured Steroidobacteraceae bacterium
GTCTTGGGAGTCGAGGAGAACCGTGGCCGCGGCCTGCCCGTCGGCCTCCCGGAACCCGCATGCGATCGCCGGCCGCCATGATCGCCGCCGGTCGGCGCGGTGCGCGTCGGCGAACCCGCGCCAGCGTTCGGCCGCGTCGGGCGATCCGCGTGGGTCGCCCAGGAACGCCACCCGCTCGAGCCCGTGCTCGAACAGGTGGGTGGTGAGGGCCCGCGCGGTCGATCGGCTCTCTGCGCGCACGCTGTCGGCGCTGCCCGCGGTGGGGCGCGCGAGCAGTACGACCGGGACGCGCCGGCGCCCGAGTGCCTCCACGACGTCGTCGTCCACCGTGCGGCCGAACAGGACGATGCCATCAACCCGATCCGCCAGGTCGAGCACCTGCTTCGCCGATGCTGCCCGTCTGTGAGTGGCGAGAATGAGGACGCTCTGTTCCTCCGCAGCCGAAGCTTCCTCGTAGCCCAGGATCACCGATGAGTAGTACGGGCCTGACAGGTCCGGGAAGACGATGCCGGTCGCGTCGTGGCGTCCGCCAGCGAGCGAGCGGCCCAAGCGGCTCGGCCGGTAGTCGAGCTCCGCGACGGCGCGGGTGACGCGCTCCCGCGTCGCCGGCGCCACCAGGGACGCGTTGCGGTGGACGCGCGAAACCGTCGCGATCGAGACGCCGGCCCGGTTGGCAACCTCGTAGATCGTCGTCGACCGCCGCCGTGACCCCTTCGATGTAAGCGCTTTCACCACGCCGCCAACACGTGCAGGATGCGTGCCGCTCCGGCTGGCCCGTAAGGTCTTGGAGTCAGTCGGTGAGGGCCAGGAGCGCGAAACTGGTGACCCAGTGCTCGCCGGCGTACTCGCCGCTGAACAAGAAGGGTACGGCCGCCTCGAGGTGGGTGTCGGCCGCCGTTCTGGCGGCGGCCGCGCGAGGATCGTTTCCCAGCGCTGCTGCGATCCGTCGCCACGACCAGGCACGCGCCAGGTTGAGCCCGTCGAGGTGCACCGTCTTCGGATCGGACCGATCCGCGACGACCGCCGGCTCCAGCAGCGACCCCGGAACCGACGGCATGAACGCCTCGAACCAGATGTCGAAGCCCGACTCGAGCATGCTGGCCATGAGCATCGCCTCGACGAGCGCCGGGGAGAGGAAGTCGTCGCCGCCCGGCTCGAGGTGCGCGGGGTAGTCTCGGTCGGCGACGAACCAGTCCATGGTCCGGCGCTCGAGTGCCGCGCCGAAGGTTGCGTTCCCCGTTGCGCGCGCATGCTCCAGCGCGAGGACAAGGCCGAATGCGCTGTTGGCGTGCGTCCCGGCCCGGATCGGGTAGGTTGCTAAGGGCAGGAACGCCAGCCAGTTCGACCGCACGACGGCCACGACCGGTGCCAGCGCCTCAGCCATCGCCGGGCCGTTCGGATGGCTCCAGGCCGACAGCTCGTCCGCGAGCCTCAGAAGCCAGGCCCACCCGTACGTCCGTTCGAATGACGGGTGCTTGCGGAGATAGGTCGCCTCCACCGTGAGGTGCTCAGGCGACAGGCTCTCCGCGAGCGCGTCCAGCGCCCGATTGGTGTGCCCGTCCGCACGCCCCAGGCGAAGGAGTCGCACGAGCACCCAGTGCTGGTGGACCGACGAATGCCAGTCCCAGCTGCCGAAGAAGGCCGGGTGCAGCTCGCGCGGCGCACGCAGGTCTTCCGCCGAGCGGAGGAGGTGGCCCGGCGCGTTGGGAAACTCGCGACCGATGTTCTCGAGCGCGAGCCGCGCCATGTCGACCGCGAGGGCGTCAGTGAGCCGATGCATGCCGCCGATGGTATCGGCCACGCGTCGTAGGATGTCGCGGTGAGCCAGCGCACCGCCATCCTGATCGCGACGATCCTGGGCTCGGCGATCGTCTTCCTGGACGGCACGATCGTGAACGTCGCGCTCGAGTCGATCGGCGCCGAGCTGCCTGCCACCTTCGTCGCGCGCCTCGAAGGCCTGACCTACGTCAACAGCGCCTACTTCACGGTGCTATCCGCTCTGCTGATCCTTGCCGGCGCGCTCAACGACTATTACGGCCGGCGCCGCATGTTCCGGATCGGCCTTGCCGGGTTCGGCGTCGCGTCGGTCGGCTGCGGCCTGGCGCCGACGATGGAGATCCTGATCGGCGCCCGCATAGTCCAGGCAGCCTTCGGTGCAGTGCTGGTGCCGGCCAGCCTCTCGATCATCACCGCCGCATTCGACGGCGAGGAGCGCGGGCGCGCCATCGGGCTGTGGGCATCGGGGACGGCCGCGACCGCGATCATCGGACCGCTCGTCGGCGGGTTCCTGGTCCAGGCGGTCAACTGGCGTGCGGCGTTCCTCATCAACGTTCCGCTCATCGCGATCGCGCTGTGGGCGAGCCGGAGCATTCCTGAGAGCCGCAATGCCGAGGCGACCGGCCGGTTTGACTGGCTGAGTGCCGCCGTGATCGCGATCGGCGTCGGTGGGCTCGCATTCGGCGCGACCCGCGGCCAGGAGCAGGACTGGCAGGATCCCGTGGCGTGGGTCGCGCTGGGCGTCGGCGCAGTCGCCACGCTCGCGATCCCCGTCCTGATGCTGACGCGCCGCAACCCGCTCGTGCCGCCCGACCTGTTCGCGTCGCGCAACTTCACCGTCGTGAACCTCTCGACGTTCGTCATCTACGGCGCGCTGTACGTGACGTTCACGTTCCAATCGCTCTTCCTGCAGGGAACGCTCGGCTACTCACCGGTGGCCGCGGGAGCCGTCGGCCTGCCGGTGGCCCTGCTGCTGACCTTCCTGTCGACACCGGCGGGCCAGTTTTCCGCCCGGTTCGGCCCGAGGCTGTTCATGACGATCGGGCCGCTGGTCATGGCGGCCGGGCTGCTGTGGCTCGCGCGCATCCCGGCCGAGTCGACGCCGTGGCGCGCGGGCATGCCGGGCTCGACGGGCGTGCTGCCACCGGCCTCGGTCGCGATCGACGTGCTGCCTGGCCTCATCCTGTTCGGCCTGGGCATCAGCATGCTCGTCGCGCCGCTGACGACCGCCCTCATGAGCTCCGTGCCGGTGCAGAAGGCCGGCCTCGGCTCGGCCATCAACAACGCCGTCAGCCGGGTCGGCTCGCCGCTCATCGCCGCCGTGCTCTTCATCGCGATCACCGCGACCTTCTACCCGACCCTGGCCGGCCTGGTGCCCGGCCTTGAGGTCGACGACCCGGAGGTCCGGGAGCGCATCCAGCCGCTGACGAGCACGCCCGAGGGGACCGACCCGGCGGTGGCCGATGCAGCACGGACGGCATCGACCGACGCATTCCACCTCGCGATGCTCGTCTCCGCCGGATTGCTGGTCGCGGGCGGTGCGATGAACGCCGTCGGAATAAGGAATCCGCCGCCCCCGGGCCCGAAGGCCCAGGCCGAGGATGCCACGCCCGCCGTCTGAGCCCTCGTGCGGTCAGAAGACTCGCGGGCACCACGGTGCGCGATCGGTCCGGAAGAGTCCGTCAGCGCGAGCGACGCCGCCGGGGGCGACCTCCGACACACGCGCCGCGCCCGCAAGCTGCGCGAAGCTGAAGGCGCCGAGATACGCCGCCGCGAGGTCGGTGATGTCGCAGGCCAGGTCCGGCGCATCGGTGGTTGGCTCGACGAACGGGACCCCGTTCTCGACGCGCAGCGCCCAACGCCCGTCGTTCCAGGGGCAGAACTCGTCGGCGATCTCGAGAGCGACGTCCCCGTCGCTGAGGTAGCGGCGGGCGGCCAGCG
This sequence comes from uncultured Steroidobacteraceae bacterium, assembly GCA_964470495.1. Taxonomy (GTDB): domain Bacteria; phylum Chloroflexota; class Limnocylindria; order QHBO01; family QHBO01; genus JACDBZ01. Next base: position 3,718 of record CAYYDA010000059.1, read on the forward strand.
CGGACGAAACGTCGACGATGCGGAGCCAGAGCGCGTCGCCCAGCTTCATCTCGAGCTTCCGTGGCTCGAGGATGGCCAGCAGGATCGGGTCGTCGACGGCGACGTTCCACGACTCGATCCGGGCCATGAGGTCGATGTCGGCCAGGTAGCGCCACAGGTCGAGATGAGCGGCCGGGTTGGCGGCCATCAGGTCGAGCACCGAGACCTCGCTGTCGTCACCCTCGCGGATCGCGTAACGCGCATAGCCGTCGATCGTGCCTCCGACGTCGTGCACGACATAGAACGGCACCCCGCGCCCACGCCGCCATTCCGGCGGAAAGTGAAAGACCTCCGAGTTCCAGAACGCGGGGGTGTGAGTGAAGAATCCCGCCCTCGTTGGCCGCACCGCGTCGTACACGGGCGGAAACACGGCTCGCGCCTCGTCCTCGGTCACCATGCGGATCTGGCCCCTGAACGCATGCGGCTGCCGGAACGCGTTGCGGTGACGGTCCAGTCGCACGCCCGCCCGCAGCGATGCCAGCCCGTACCCGAAGCGCTGATAGATGCTGGCCTCCGACGCCCACAGCACCGCGAGTGGCTCGCCGCGCCGGTGCACGTCGTCGAGCTGCATGCGCATCATCCGTCGGAGCGCACCCTGGCGCCGGTGGGTCGGCTGCACCCCGACCACCGTGACGCCCGCGGCCGGCAGCACAGCGCCGGGCACCGTGAGCTCGAAGCTGAAGGCTGCGGCGTTCCCGACGATGCGGTCGCCGTCATAGGCGGCGATGGCGCGGTCCCACTCGAGCACCGAGTCCCATAACGGTGCCGCCTCGTCGGTGACGTGCTCCGAGAAGCCGGTAGCGATCGAGTCGAGGTAGGCGCGATGGTCGCCATCGAACGGCCGGACGTCGATTTCCACGGCGCGATTATGGCGCGGCTGGTCGTCTATCATCCGGCCGATGCTCCCCATCGGTGACGAGAACGAGCGTGGCCACGGCCCTGCCTTTGTGAGCCTGGCCTTCATCGGCCTCAACGTTGCCGTCTTCCTCCTGCTCCAGGGCGCGGGCGGACCGAGCGGCGAGGAGTTCACCTACGGCTACAGCGCCGTCCCATACGAGATCACGACGGGCGTCGACCTGATCGAGCCACAGCCGGTCACGATCGACGGAGAACAGGTCCCGATCCCGCAGGAGCCGGGGCCGAGCCCAATCTGGCTCACCCTGCTCTCGAGCATGTTCATGCACGGCGGATGGCTTCACATCGGCGGCAACCTGCTGTTCCTGTGGATCTTCGGCGACAACGTCGAGCACCGCATCGGCCACATCCCCTACGCGCTCTTCTACATCGGCGTCGGGATCGTGGCGAGCTTTGCGCAGATCCTCGTCAATACCGGCTCCTACATTCCGACCCTCGGCGCCTCGGGCGCCATCTCCGGCGTCCTCGGTGCCTACCTCGTGATGTTCCCGACCAACCGGGTGACGGTGCTCATGCTCCGCTTCCCGATGCAGGTCCCGGCGATCGTGGCCATCGGCCTGTGGGCGGCCCTCCAGTTCGTCAGCGGCTTCGCCGAGTTCGGCACTGCTGGCGAGGGCGGCGGAGTCGCCTACATGGCGCACATCGGCGGCTTCGTGGCCGGGGTGGTCGCCGGCCTGTTCTTCCGGGCGGTGTTCAGAGAGCCGCGACGCCCGAGAGGTGTCCCCGCATCGGCCTACGGATGAGGAGTCTCGACGAGGCCGCCGGCCTGTTCGGCCCCGGCAGCCTCGCCTGGCGCATCGACCGCGAGGTGGTGGTCCTGGCCGGCGGCTCCTGCGCCCTGCTCATGCAGGCCGCGCACCCGGTCGTCGCAAGCGGGGTCTTCGAGCACTCGACCTACGCGACCGATCCGTTCGGGCGGCTGAAGCGGACGCTGAGCACCAGCTTCGACGTCGTCTTCGGGACCCGATCCCGGGCCGAGGCGGCCATCCGACGCGTGAACGGCATCCACCGCGCCGTGCACGGGGAGCACGCGGACGATGCGACACCCTACACCGCACTCGACCCGGAGGCGCTCCTGTGGGTGCACGCGACCTTGATCGACACCGCGCTGCGCGTGTACGGGCGCTTCGTGGCGCCGCTCTCGCATGCCGAGGAGCAGGCGTATCACGCCGAGGCCGCGCAGGTCGCCGAGCTCCTCGGCGTGCCCTCGTCGATCCTGCCGCCGACGATCGTCGAGCTCCGCGCATGGATGGGCGAGATGATCGTAGATGGCCGGGTGCGGGTGACCCCGGCGGCCAGGGAGATCGCCCGGACTGTCCTGTATCCGGCCTCTTGGCTGCCGCGGGTCGCATGGGATGCGGCGCACGTCGTCTCCATCGCGACTCTGCCGGATGACCTTCGCCGCCAGTACGGACTTCCCTGGTCGCCCGCTCGTGAGCGCGGGATCTCGACCCTCGCTGCGCTGACCCGTCGCGCGCTGCCCTTTGTGCCGCCACCGCTTCGGTTCGTACCCCATGCGCGAACCGCGGATCGGCGCGTCCGTCAGGCGGTCGGCGCCGCCCGGTAACTGCGCCGCGTCCCGATCCGGCGGAACCCCAACCGGTCGAGGTTGCCGGCGGAGACGCCCCCCTCGATGGCCGAGGCGCCGACGAGATCGCATCCCAGCCGGAGGGCCTCGCGTGACCGATGTGCGACGAGCGCGCGCTGGAGCCCGCGGCCCCGATATGCCGGCAGGACCGACCCGGCCCGCATCCAGCCCAGCGCGTGATGCGTATGCAGGCTCGCAGCCGCAACCGGCTGCCCGTCGACCTCGATCACGTACCGATGGTGATGCGCCGCCAGCGCGAGCTGCGGCTCGAGCGAGCGCCAGGCGGCGCCGATCGCCGGCGGCATGGCGCTGGCCGCGACGACCACCTCCGCCCACGCGCCGATCTCGTCGCGCGCGAGCTCGCGAACGGTCGCGTCCGGAAGATCCGCGTGGACGACGCCGGAGGGCTCGATCGCATAGCGCGCCAGCGTTGCGTCGTCGGTGGCGCCGAGCCATGGCGGATCGTCGGCCAGGACCCACCCCTCCACGCCGCGGTCGCGGAAGTGCTCGAGCGCGCGGTCGACCAGGTTCGGAAGATGCGCGAAGCCCAGCCCGACGTTGAAGACCTGCCCGGGCAGGGACCGCGCGGCGGCGACTGCGATGTCGCCATCGTCGAGCACGTCGACCTCGTGTCCGGCGGCCACCGCCGCCGCCCAGAACGCGAGCGAGCTCACGCGCTCGGCGGCGTCGAGCCGATCGTTGAGGATGTACAGCGTCGCGCGATCGTCCGCCGGTGGTGTGACGCGAATCGGGTCGCCGGGTCGCACCGCGCCCTCGCGCACGACGCGCGCATACATGCGGCTGTCGCCGGGGTGGGCGGCCATCGAGAGCCTGCCGAAGCGGAGGTCACGGAACGAATGGCGGATCGTGCGGCACGGGTTCGTTGGCGCGGACAGCTCGAGCTCGACCTCGCTGCCGATGGCGAGCCGCGTCCCGAGCGGCAGGGCGGACACGTCGAACCCCTCGGTCGTGAGATTCTCGCCGGTCGTGCCCGGCGCGATCGGATGCCCCTCGGCGGCGACGCGTCGAATGGCCTCGATGCCCAACAGCGAGACCGCCCGGTGCGGCCCGCCGTGCACGGTCACCTCGCGTTGCCGGTCACCCTCGACTCCAAGGCTCGTTATCCGCGCAGCCGCCACCGGCAGCTTCGGCACGCCGCCGAGCGAGACGTTGACCTGCACCAGCCGACCGTCCATGGGCGGCATCGTACCGGCTGCCGTTGACGACTATCATGGCCGCGCCCGCTCGCCAGCCCCTCCGAGCGGCGAGAGGAACCCGATGCTGACCCGATTCGCCAAGCTGGCTGTCGCCGCCGCCGTGGCGACCTTCGTCCTGATCGCCATTGGCGGCCTTGTGCGCGCCACCGATTCGGGACTCGGTTGCCCGGATTGGCCCCTGTGCTTCGGCAGCTGGCTCCCGCCCGCCGACCTCCATGCCTGGATCGAGCACAGCCATCGGCTCACCGCCGCCGTCTTCGTCGGCCCGCTGGTCGGAGCAATCGGCCTCATCACCGTCTTCACGGCGCGCCGCCGCGACCCGCCGCTGCTGGTCGCCGCCGTCGTCGCCGGCGTCCTCGTCATCGTCCAGTCACTGCTCGGCGCTGCCGTCGTGCTCCAGGGGCTCGCGGCCGAGCTGGTCACCGCACACCTCGGGATGGCGCTCGTCGTGCTGGCCGCGCTCATTTTCATCGCCGACCGGGCGACCCATGGACCGATGCCATCCGCGCACGCGCGGCCGGACCTCACCCGGCTGGTGACCCTCACGGCGGTCGCGATCTTCGCCCAGATGCTGCTCGGGTCCTGGGTCACCGGCCACCACGCCGGCCTGGCCTATGCCGACTTCCCGCTGATGGACGGCGCGCTCGTGCCGGCGGTGCACGGCAGCGAGCAGGCCGTGCACCTGGCACATCGGGCCATGAGCCTGGTCGTCGCGGGCCTCGTGATCTGGACCGCCATCGGGCTGTGGCGATCGACTGAGGCGCCGTTCCCCCGCCGCCTCGCAGTCTGGATGCTCGTGCTGGTCCTTGTGCAGATCGCGCTCGGGGGGCTGAACGTGGCCTCGCGCCTCTCGGCGTTCTTCGTGGTGCCGCACCTGGCGGTGGGCGCCGCTCTGTGGGGCACCTACGTCTGGCTGCTGTTGATGATCCGGCGGCTGCGGCCCTCGGAGCTGACAATCCGCGCGCGGAATGCCGCCCATGAGGCAGGCCCGATGAGCACCATGCGCGCCTACGTGGCGCTCATGAAGCCCCGGATCATCGAGCTGCTGCTGGTGACCACGGTCCCGACCATGGTCCTCGCCGAGCGTGGCGTGCCGCCACTTTGGCTCATGGTGGCGGTCGTCTTCGGTGGCACGCTGGCGGCCGGGGGTGCGAATGCGATCAACATGTACGTCGACCGCGACATCGACGACCTCATGCGCCGGACGCGCAACCGCCCCCTACCGCGTCATGCGGTCAGCCCGCGCAGGGCGCTCTGGTTCGGGATCGGGCTGAGCGTCGCCGCCTTCGCGTGGCTGACGCTGACGGTCAACCTGCTGAGCGCGCTGCTGGCGATGAGCGCCATCGGCTTCTACGTCTTCGTCTACACGCTGTGGCTCAAGCGGAGCACCCCGC
>CAYYDA010000060.1:0-8785 GCA_964470495.1 uncultured Steroidobacteraceae bacterium
GCTCGCCACGCTGGACGTGATCGAAGCCGACGGGCTGGCCAACGCCACCGCCATGGGCGCCCGCCTGCGCTCGGGCCTCGAGCGGGTTGCGGCCGACACCGATGCGGTGCGCGACATCCGCGGCGCCGGGCTCATGCTCGGCGTCGAGTTCGACTCGCACGGGGCGGCCGAAGCCGTCCAGGATGCCGCGTTCCGGCTCGGCCTCCTCACCCTGGAGTGCGGCGAGTCTTCGCTCCGCTTCAGCCCGCCGCTGATCGTCGATCCGGCGTCAGTCGACACCGCGATCCGCATCTTCGGTGAGGCCATCGCGGCAGCCGAGGTACCGAAGAAGGGGGTCGCCGCGACCGGCGGCTGACTGTCAGTTCAGCAGGTCGGAGAGGCTCGTGATCGTGAAGCCGCGGTCCCGCAGGCCGGGGACGATGAGCTCCAGCGACTGAAGGGTCTCAAATCCGCCGAGGTGGAACAGCACGTTCGAGCCGTTCACGGCGTTGCCGATCACCTTCGCCGCGATCTGCTCGGCGGTCGGGCCGCCGTCCTCGATCGGCTTCCAGTCGATGGTGTCGATGTCCCACATGAACGTCTTGGTGTACCCGACCGATGCCGCCGCATCGATGACGCCCTGGTTCAGCGAGCCGTACGGAGGGCGCCAATAGGGCTGCGGAGTCTGGCCGGTGCCCGTGGCGAGGATGCCCTCAGCATCGGTCAGCTCCTTGCGGATGCGGTCGGCGCTGAACGGCCCGCCGGTGCAGGGTCCGGTCGAGGGTGAGCCACCGCCGCCCCGCGCGAGGTCGCAGTGGTACATCGTGTGGTTGGCGATCTCGAACAGCGCGGGATGCGCGCGGATGATGGCCAGCACCTGCTGCCCCTGCGCGGTGTTGCTCATGACGCCGGTCGCGAAGATGGTGGCGCACACTCGGTTGGCGACCAGGAAGTTCATTGTGTCGACTGCCGGTTCCATCCTGCCGCCCATGTCGAACGTCAGGGCGACGCCGGGACCGGCGTTCGGGATTGTCGCGAACGTCTGCACCGATCCGGCCGCGACGCGGTTGTTGGCCGTGCAGCCTCCCGCGGTGGGCGGGGCCGTCGGCGCGGGCGTGGCAACCGGCGCGGGCGTCACGTTCGGATCGCCGCTCACGAGCAGCTCCCAGCCGGGCTCGATGACGTTCGGGTTCCCCGCCAGCGACGGGTATCGTTCGCTGTTCCAGGCTTGGAGCTGGGCGCTCGACGTTCCGTATGAGCGCGCGATGGCCGCCAGCGAGTCACCCGCCCGGACGGTGTAAGTGGTGCCGGTCAACGGGGGCGTGGTCGGGTCGACCACCGGTGATCCCGAACTCGCGGCTGAGGGCGTCGGGGTATGGGATGAGGTCGGGCTCGGGTCGCCAGACGCTGAGGCTGACGGCGTGAACGTCTCACCTGAGATCGACGGACTGGCCAGCGGCGTCGCACAGCCCGTCACGATCACGAGCAGCACGAGAAGGATGTCGGCGCGGCCCGGGTGACGCATCGGCCTAGTTGGGGTGATAGCCGATGTCCGCCGGCTGGACCGGCGGCAGCGCGCCGTCGTCGAGGAAGCGGGTCTCTCGACGCAGGAGCGCGAGCTCGGCACGCAGCCGGGATGCCGCATCGGGCAGCTCGAGGAGGTGCTGCTTGCGCGACAGCTCGATCTGAATGAGGCCGCCGATCGCGTAGCTCGCGGCGACCGGGTCGTCCGGCAGCTGGATCGGCTTGAGCATCTGGTCGAGGGAAGCGGCCACCCTGGAGGTCTCGAGCGATTCGTTGCCGACAGACGCTGCGCGCACCACGAATCGTTTCACGGTGGCCACGTACGCGTCGAGGGCACGCTGCGCCGGGCCGAGCATCGCCTCGGCACCATCGCCCATCGGCTCGTCGACGAGGTCGACCTCGACCAGCGCATAGGCACCGGACCGATCGATCTCGCCGAGCCTGGCGCGGCCGACCCCGACTGTCAGCAGCACCCAGCGGCCATCGGGAAAGCGCTCTGCGCTGCGGACCTCACAGATGGTCCCGATCGGCTGCGTGCTCGCGATCCCGCCGACCTCCGGTCCCTCGGTGATCATGCTCACCACGAAACGGCCCGCGTACGGCGAATCGTCGGCCATCAGGTCGGTTGCCATCGCCCGGTAGCGCTCCTCGAACACGTGGACAGGGAGAGGCAGATGCGGGAAGACGACCGTATGGAGCGGGAAGTGCGGGAGCTGCATCGCCGGCATGCTCCCATTTGAGCATGCGCAGCGGCAAGTCGCTGGTCCTAGGCCGCTACTCCTCGTCGACGAAGGTCCTGTCGATCTGCGCGCGCTGGAGCTTGCCCGAGTAGTCGATATAGACGCTCTTCCACTCGCTGAAGAAGTCGAGCGAGGCCTGGCCCACCTCGCGGTGGCCGTTGCCCGTCGCCTTCGTCCCGCCGAACGGCAGGTGCGCTTCCGCACCGATGGTGCCGTGGTTCACGTATCCGAGCCCTGAGTCGAAGTCGCGGATTGAGCGGAACGCGAGGTTGACGTCGCGGGTGAACAGCGACGTCGAGAGGCCGTATTTCACCGAGTTGACGATCCGCACCGTCTCGTCCCAGTCGTCGACCGGAATGACCGATGTGACCGGCCCGAAGATCTCTTCCTGCGCAATGCGCGCATCGGGCTTGACCTCGGTGAAGATGGTCGGCTGGAAGAACGAGCCCTTCGCGAGATCGCCGTCGCGGGCAGCCTCGCCGCCGATGACGAGGTCCGCCTCGTTGCGGCCGATGGCGGCGTACGACGCGATGCGCTCGACCGCGGCCTCGTTGATGACCGGACCGACATCGGTCTTGTCGTCGAGGCCGTCGCCCAGCACCAGGGCGCCCACGCGCTGCCTGAGCCGATGCACGAAGTCGTCGTGGATGGCCCGATGCACGATCAGCCGTGACGCAGCCGTGCAGCGCTGGCCGCTGGTGCCGAAGGCGGACCAGATCACGCTGTCGAGCGCGAGGTCGAGGTCGGCGTCCTCCCAGACCACGATCGGGTTCTTGCCGCCAAGCTCCAGGCTGACCCGTTTGAGCGTCTTCGCCGCGCGAGTGCTGATCTCGACGCCCGTATCGGTGTGGCCGGTGAAGCTGATGACCCTGACGTCGGGATGGTCGACGATCGCGTTGCCGACCTCACCGCCGGAGCCGGTGACGGCGTTGACCACGCCCTCGGGCAGGCCACCCTCGACCAGGAGCTCGACAAAGCGGACGAGGCAGGCCGGCGTGTCGGAGGCGGGCTTGACGACGGCGGTGTTGCCGCAGATGAGCGCCGGAAACAGCTTCCAGGCCGGGATGGCGACCGGGAAGTTCCAGGGCGTGATGATGCCGACCACGCCGATGGGACGGCGGATGGCCATCGCGAACTTGTCCGGCATCTCCGACGGCACGGTCTGGCCGAACAGACGCCGACCCTCACCGGCCATGTAGTAGGCGACGTCGATCGCCTCCTGCACGTCGCCGCGTGCCTCGGGCAGGACCTTGCCCATCTCCTTCGTCATCAGACGCGAGAGCTCTTCCTTGTGCTCGGCCAGCAGGCGCGCGACGCGGAACAGGATCTCGCCGCGCTTCGGGGCGGGCATGGCGCTCCAGGCGGGGAAGGCACGCTCGGCGGCCTCCACGGCCGCGTCGACATCCGCGGGTCCCGACGCAGGGAACTCACCGATGACCTCGTCGTGATTCGCCGGGCTCGTGCTCGTGAAGGTCGCGCCCGACGCGGCAGCCTTCCACTCGGCGCCGATCAGGTTCTGATACGTCTTCGTCACGTGGGGTCTCCTTGCGATGCGCGCGGGTGCTCGCGCGGCGGTCGGCTCCGCACGATTCTATCGCCGAACCGTCGTGGATCCACATTCCCGGTGTGCACGGGACATTCGACCCTTCTGCGCCGTAGGAGCGCGAGCGCACCATGCCAGCACAATTGAAGAAGCCGACGTGACGGGTTCCTGTTGTAACTAACGGGGCTGAAGTAGTGGCATCCCGGCACGACGGTTCAGCGATACGCCGGCTCGGAGACGAGCCGGCGTATCGCGCCTCGCCGCGATAAGCGGCTGGTAAGCATCCGGAAAGTACCGTTCGGCATCATGGGCAGCACACGACCGACCGCCCGAATGCACGCCGGTTCGCCTCCAGGAAACAGGAGGCTGCCCCCATGTTCTCGAGACGGATCAAGATGGCCGCGCTGGGCGCCATGCTCTTGTCCGCACTCACGGTCGCTCCCACGGCCGCCGCAAAGCCGATCCGGCCGCCGGCCCCGCCGGCCGCCCCGCCCACCGTGAGCGAACCACCGCTCACCGCCGAGCAGCTCGCTGTCTCGGACCGCAAGGTCGCCGCTGCCCAGGCTTATCTCGCCACGGTCGACACCGCTCGGCTCGGCCTGGCAACGCTCCAGTGCGTCACGCCGACCGGCACTGCCACCCAGGCGCCTGCCGCGGTCGGCGGGTCCGCAACCATCCAGGCGTGCGCGGTTCCGCAGGGTTTCCTGGCCGTCGAGGCACGCGACCAGATCTTCGGACACTACTGCGGCCCCGCAGTGGGTCAGGTCATCGCGAACTACGCCTGGGCCATGGGCGCGGGCCGGAACGTGTTCACCCAGCAGCAGCTGTCCTCATGGATGGGGACGGACGCCAACGGCGGAACGAGCTCACAGGCCCTTGCAAGCGGCCTTGAGGTCGCCACGCGCGGTGCCCCACGCCGACCCGCGGTTTGGCAGTGGGTCGTCACCCAGCTGAGCGATAACGATCGAGATGGTCACGTCGGCGACGAGCTCCACGGATTCATTCGCGCCAACGTGAGCGGCTCGAAGATGCCGCTGGCGTTCTCGCTGAAGCCGCACGATCCGCGCGGTCGGTACCACCTCGTCAGCTGGACCCGTCCCGTGAACTCCCCTGGCCATTGGATCGCCGCATACGGATGGGTCGGCAACTACAGCAACAACAATGAGCTCGCTCGCACCTACTACACGGACTCGTCGCGTGACGAGGGCGGAGGGACGGGCAAGTACTGGGATCCGACGAAGCACATCGCCGAGATGATCAACGTTCACACCCGGGTCTTCGTGTGGTGACGACCCGGGGCCGCGCGTCGGCACTGATGCTGGCGCTGGCTGGATGGGTGGCGGCGTGCGGCGCCGCCACCCCTTCGCAACAGCCTCCATCGCTCGGGGATCCTGTGACCAGCGCGGCTCGCCCATCGGCAACGCCCAGCCTGGCTGCATCACCGCGAGCGGTGCGTCCGTCGCCTGGGGCCTCGCGCGAGCCGGCCGGCGACCTGGGGCGCGAGCTCGAGGTATGGAGCCTCGACCCGGCGTGGACACATCCGATGCTCGAGTTCGCGAGCACCGGCGACGCGATCATCTTCTCGTCAGGGGTGGCCGACGGGCCGAACGTCGAGTACGCGCCCGATCTGTGGCGATACGACCCGGCCGCGCCCGAACCCGAGCTGTTATGGCAGAACCCCCAACGCGACCGGGTCCTTGCGCGCATCGGGGGTGAGTTCGACACGGTCGCTTTCGTGGACATGCCCGTCACCGGTGAGCGCGCGTGGGACTTCTGGCTCCTCCCGGAGGCGGGAGCCGATCCGATCCTTCTCGACACCCACCCCGGCGACGAGAGCGTGCCTGACTTCATCCCAAGCTTCTCGATCCACCAGGATCAGGTGGCGTGGACGTCGTTCGATCGCGGGTCGTCGGGCGCCGTATCGCAGTTGCTCTATGCCCGCGCGCCGGAGTGGCAGCCTGTCATCGTCGCGGAGCGGGACGCGGCGATGTCAGAGCTGTGGCTGCCGTCTCTGCGGGACACCCAGATCGCCTACTGCGAGATCGTGTACTCCGCGGATCGGTCCACCGACGAGCGCCACGTGTACCTTGCTGACGCCGCCCATCCAGAGATTGCACCGCGACGCCTCGACGCCTCGGGACGCGCAACGATGCCCCTGCTCATGCTCAACGGCGGGGTTGTATGGAAGGAGGCGGATCCGGGGTTCAGCGTGTTCAACTGGGGCAAGCTCTTCCGCTACGACGAGGCCACGGACGAAGTCACAAGCATTCCCATGCGCCCGCAGGAGTACGTGAACTATCCGTCAGCGGGCACGCGCTTCATCGCGGCTTGGGGTGCCGAGAGCGGCGTGTTCGGGGTCTACGATCGAGACCTCCGCGCCTCTCGCCTGATCGACCGCTGGCCGTCGGCGACGGACGTCGCCATCCTGCGACCGCACATCAGCGGCGACCTCCTGGTATGGCTCCACGCGGAGGGCGACGGTCTCGGCGCTGGACCGTTGCCGGAGATCCGCTACGCATATCTTCCGCCAGCCGGAGGGGATCGAGGCGGCGACTGACAGATGCGATCAGGGCCGGGTCATCCGCTCGACGTCGAGCGCCTCGTCGAGCTCCGCCTCGGTCAGGCGGCCGGCTTCGACGTGTCCCCGATCGAGCACGACCTGTCGGATGGTCGTGCGCTCGGCGAGCGCCTGCTTGGCGATGCTGGCGGCTTCCTCGTAGCCGAGGTGCCGGTTCAGTGGCGTGACGATGGCGGGTGAGGATTCGGCGTACTCGCGCAGGCGTTCGACGTTGGCGGTGATGCCGTCGACGCATCGGTCCGCCAGCAGGCGGCCGACGTTCGCCAGGAGCCGGATCGATTCGAGGATGTTGCGGGCCAGCATCGGCAGCATGACGTTGAGCTCGAAATTGCCGGCCGCGCCACCCCAGGCGATCGCCGCGTCGTTGCCGACCACCTGTGCGCAGACCATGAGCGTGGCCTCGGGCATGACCGGGTTCACCTTGCCAGGCATGATGCTGCTCCCCGGCTGGAGGTCCGGCAGATTGATCTCGCCGAGGCCGGCGCGCGGGCCGGAGCCCATCCAGCGCAGGTCGTTGGCGATCTTCGTCAGGCTCACGGCGATGGTGCGCAGCTGTCCCGACAGCTCCACGAGCGCGTCGCGTGCGCCCTGCGCCTCGAAGTGGTCGCGCGCCTCAGTCAGCGGAAGTCCGGTGGCGGAGGCGAGCTCGGCGATCACCCGGCCACCGAACCCCGGAGGCGAGTTGATGCCGGTTCCCACGGCCGTGCCGCCCAGGGGCAGCTCGGTCACGCGCGGGAGCGTTGCCTGGAGGCGTTCCACGCCCATTCGGACCTGCGCCGCGTACCCTCCGAACTCCTGTCCGAGCATGACGGGCGTGGCGTCCATCAGGTGCGTACGACCCGCCTTCACCACCTCGCCAAACTCGGCGGCCTTGCGTTCGAGGGACACCGCAAGGTGCTCCAGGGCCGGCACGAGGTCCCCCACGACGCGCGCAGCGGCCGCGATGTGGATCGAGGCCGGGAACATGTCGTTCGACGACATCGGGTGGTTGACATCGTCGTTTGGATGCACCGGACGGCCGAGCGCCTCCGCAGCAAGGGTGGCGAGCACCTCGTTCATGTTCATGTTGCTCGAGGTTCCGGAACCCGTCTGGAAGACGTCGATCGGGAACTGGTCGTCATGCTCCCCCCCAGCCACGCCATCCGCCGCCGCGATGATCGCTTCGGCCAGGTCGGGCTGGATCGATCCATTCTCACGCTTCACCGATGCTACGGCGGCCTTGATCCGTGCCAGCGCCTCGATCTGGCCGCGTTCCAAGGTCATGCCCGAGATCGGGAAGTTCTCGACCGCTCGCTGCGTCTGGGCCCGCCACTTTGCGTGGCTCGGCACTCCTATGTCGCCCATCGAGTCGGTCTCGGTTCGATCCTGGCTCATCGGCTGAAGTCGGGGTTTTCGGCGTCCGTGAACCGGATGACCGGCGGAATCAGATACGGCATGTGCCCGGACTCCAGGTCGTCGAGCAGCCGCCGCGCCTCGCCGATGAGCTCGTTCACGAACACGCCGTGGTACGCCGGCTGGTATCGGCGCAGCTTCTCGAGCCCTTCGGACAGCTTGTTCCGCGCGCCGCGCATGTTCCGCCGCTGGAGGTGGAGGAGGCCGGCTGCAACCTGGATCAGGCCCTGGTAGAAGTCACGCTCCTTCTCTGGGGCACCGCGCCACAACGTCTCCCATGCCTCGTGAGCATGCCAGTACCGCGCGCCGTTGAAATGCGCGACAGCCGCCCGGAACAGACGCTCCGCCTCGTTCGGATCGAGCGGCTGGGTCCGCCCGCGCGGCAGATCCTCAGCGGGTGCCGGATCGGTATGCGCCGGAGCGTCGCTCATGCCGTGATCGTAGCAGGGCGATTGCGGCCCTTAGACCGTTCCACGAGAGCCTGGTCTGTGGCCAGCACGCTAGCCTGAGGCCCATGCAGCACAAGCAGCCGCGGTGGTGGCAGACCGGCGTCGTCTACCAGGTCTACCCCCGCTCATTCGCCGATGCGAGCGGCAGGGGAACCGGTGATCTGGCGGGCATCACGAGCCGTCTCGACTACCTCGCATGGCTCGGGGTGGACGCCATCTGGATCTCGCCGTTCTATCCCTCGCCGATGGCCGACTTCGGCTACGACGTGTCCGACTACACCGACGTCGACCCGCTCTTCGGAACCCTGGCCGACTTCGATGCGCTGCTGGCCGCCGCCCATGACCGCGGCGTCCGGGTGCTGATCGACTACGTGCCGAACCACACCAGCGACCAGCACCCTTGGTTCATCGAGTCTCGCGCATCGCGCGACAACCCGAAGCGAGACTGGTACGTCTGGCGTCATGCGAAGCCGGATGGCTCGCCGCCGAACAACTGGATCAGCATGTTTGCCGGCCCTGCCTGGCAGTGGGACGAAGCCACCGGCCAGTACTACCTGCACACGTTCCTCAAGGAGCAGCC
>CAYYDA010000061.1:0-4817 GCA_964470495.1 uncultured Steroidobacteraceae bacterium
TACAAGCGCTGGATCCAGAGCTACCGCGACCTGCCGCTGCTCTACAACCAGTGGGCCAACGTCCTGCGCTGGGAGATGCGCACCCGCCTTTTCCTGCGGACCAGCGAGTTCCTGTGGCAGGAGGGCCACACCGCGCATGCCTCCTCCGACGAGGCCGTCGCGGAGTCCCTGCAGATGCTCGAGGTGTATCGGGAGGTCGCTGAGGACGTGCTCGCGATACCCGTGTTCAAGGGCCGCAAGTCGGCGGCGGAGCGCTTTCCCGGCGCGGTGGAGACGTACTGCATCGAGGGGCTCATGCGCGACGCGAAGTCGCTCCAGTGCGGAACGAGCCACTTCCTGGGCCAGAACTTCGCGAAGGCCTACGACGTGACCTTCCTCAACACCGATGGCGTAGCCGAGCACGCCTGGGCCACTTCGTGGGGATTCAGCACACGCATGGTCGGCGGCGCGATCATGGCCCACGGCGACGATGCCGGGCTGCGCCTGCCGCCGGCGGTCGCACCGATCCAGATCGCCATCGTCCCCATCTACCGATCCGACGAGGAGCGCGCCTCGGTCATGGAGGTGGCGGAGAAGCTGCGCGCCGACCTGGCGGCGCAGGGCATGCGCGTGCGGCTCGACGACCGCGACCAGCATCGGCCCGGCTACAAGTTCGCCGAGTGGGAGCTCAAGGGCGTGCCGATGCGGATCGAGCTCGGGCCGCGCGACGTGGCCGCCGGCCGCGTGGTCATCGCTCGGCGCCTCGAGGGCGACAAGGTGGAGGTTGCCCTGGCTGATGTCGCGACCGGCATGGCGGAGCGGCTGGCATCGGCTCAGCGAGGCCTGTACGCCGATGCCCTTGCCTACCGCGACGCGAATACCCACGAGATCACCTCGTTCGACTCGTTCGCGTCGGGGGTCGCGGAGCAGGGAGGGTTCTGGCAGGGCGCCTGGTGCGGCGAGGGATCGTGCGAGGGCGAGATTGCTGCCAAGACGAAGGCGACGATTCGCTTCCTGCCGATCGAGCCCAAGGATCCCGGGGCGGCGTGCATCCATTGCGGCCGCCCGGGGGTCGACGTCGCCACCTGGGCACGCGCCTACTGACCCTGATGTTTCGAATCCTTCGCCTGGCCCTGACCGCGATGCTCCTGGCCGGGTGCGGCGTGATTCCGAGCGGGCAGCCGGAGTGGGTGGCGAACCGCAAGCCGCTTCCGCTGTGCGGCGAGGAGACGGTCTCGCGCGGCGACACAGATGTCGAGGCTCGCCACTGCCTGTACCAGGCCTACCAGGCGGGCAACGACGCGGAGCTGATCAGCACCGAGGCCATCACTGAGGGCAGGCGCATCACGCGCTACATGCGCGTGCATGCCAACGGCACGATCGAGGTGTTCACCGATGCCACAGGCGACCCGCTCGGATCGGGCGAGTGGGAGCGCGAGACCTGCGGCCAGCTGCTCGGCGCCGAGGAGGTCCGCGACGTCTGGGTCGAGGAGGTCTTCATCATCCTCGACTGCGACGACCAGCCCATCCCGTGATGCCGTCGGCTAGGATCGGCTCATGAGCACGACGGTCGAGCCGCACATCGTTTCCATCTCCGAGATCCGCGAAGCTGCGGAGCGGATCCGCGGCGTGGCCACCCGCACCCCTCTGCTCCGCTGGGACGACACGACCTGGCTGAAGCCCGAGTCCCTCCAGCCGGTCGGCGCGTTCAAGATGCGCGGCGCCTACAACAAGCTCGCTTCACTGACCGATGCGGAGCGCGCGCGCGGCGTCGTCACGTACTCCTCCGGCAACCACGCGCAGGCCGTCGCCCGCGCGGCTCGGCTGCTCGGTGCCGCGGCGGTCATCTGCATGCCGCGCGATGCGCCGCGGGTGAAGGTCGAGGGGGTGCAGCGCGACGGCGCGGAGATCCAGTTCACGGGCATGGACTCCGAGGAGCGGCACGTGCTCGCGCTGCGGCTGGTCGAGGAGCGCGGGCTGGTGATGATCGAGCCCTACGACGACCCGGCCATCATCGCCGGGCAGGGAACCTGTGGCCTCGAGATCGTCGAGGACCTGCCTGCGGTGACCAGCGTGCTGGTGCCCGTCTCGGGCGGCGGACTCTCCTCGGGCGTTGCGACCGCGGTGAAGGCCCTCGCGCCCTCGGCGCGCGTCGTCGGCGTCGAGCCGGAGCTTGCGGCCGATGCCAAGGCGTCGCTCGAGTCAGGCTCGCTCGTGTCGTGGACGGCCGAGGAGACCGGCCGCACCATGGCCGATGGCCTTCGCACGAACTCGCTCGGCCCGCTTCCATTCGAGCACCTGCGGCTGTTCATGGATGAGATCGTGACGGTCTCGGAAGAGGAGATGGCCGAAGCCATGCGCCAGCTCGCAAAGCTGGCGCGCCTCGTCGTCGAGCCGTCCGGCGCAGCGGCCATGGGCGCTCACCTCGCCGGCTCCGTGCCCCGTTCCGACGGCGCCGACGCTCGCGTCATCGTCATCAGCGGCGGCAACGTGGACCCGGAGCTCTATATTCGTGTCCTCGAGGGCGCCTCGGCCTAGCCGCCCTGCAGGATTTCCACAGCGCGGTCCAGCTGAGGGTCGGCGTCGGCCGTCGGGTCGGACGGCGCCTCAACGGCGATGTCGGGAGCGATCCCGTCCGGAGCCGCGGAGTTGTGCTGTGGCGTGAACCATCGGTCCGTGGTGATCCTCAGGCCGCCACCGTTGGGCAGGTCGTTCCAGATCTGGACCGTGTTCTTGCCGAACGTCGGCTGCCCCACGAGGGTCGCGCGTCCCGTCTCTTTCAGCGCCCCCGCGACGATCTCGGACGCGGATGCCGATCCCTGGTCGATGAGCAGGACCACCTCGACCGCATCGGTCTGGAGGAGGCCGCCCGGCTCCGACTCCCAGCGCTGGACGTCCTCGCCGGACTCGACCGTGAAGAGCAGCTCGCCCGTCGGGACGAACTCGCTGCCGATGGCCTGCGCGGTGGTGATGAAGCCGCCGGGATTGCCGCGCAGGTCGAAGACGATCTTCGTCGCGCCCTGGTCGAGCAGGCCCTGCAGCGCGTCGCGGAAGAGTCCGGGGGCGCGATCGGTGAACGAGGTCAGATGGATATAGCCGATGCCGCCCTCCAGCATCTCGGAGTTGACCTCCTGGAGGTCGATCACGGCGCGAGTGATCGTGATGTCGAGCTCCTCGGTGCCCCGCCGCACGGACAGCGTGACGTCCGTGCCGGCCTCGCCACGCACGTGGTACACGAGGGAGGAGACGGACTCGCCGACGGTCGAGGTCCCGTCGATCGCGAGCACGTGGTCGCCCGCGCGCAGCCCGGCCGCCTCGGCCGGTGAGCCGGCGAGCGGGGCCACGATGACCATGGCGCAGGTCTCGGTCACGACGGTGCAGGCGACGAGGTCGTCCGGATCCGACAGGTTCTCGATGCCCACCTCCGCACCGATCCCGCTGAACTCGCCCGACAGGTCGTCGAGCGCGGAGCCGTACTGATCCGGCGGCAGGTAGCCGGAGTACGGATCCTCGAGTCCGAACTCGATCATGCCGCGCACCGCGCCGTCGACGAGGTCCTCGTCGCTGATCTCGTCGACGTACTGGCCCTTGATCTGGGCGTAGGTCTCGCACAGGACGGCGAATGCCTCGGACGGCTCCGCGCAGGAGACCGTCTCCAGGATCGGGGTCGGCTGCGGCTCGGGCGTGGCCGCGCCGGAGGGGACGACCACCGAGGGCTGCGGCGTCGCGGTCGGGTCGGCCTGACCGATGCCACCGCCACCACCCACGGCCAGGCCAGCCACGAAGGTGAGGGCGCCGAAGAGGAGCAGGACCGCGATCAACGCAGCCGCGTTGGCGGCCGGCGATCGGCGGGTGGGAGGATTGGCGATCATCGGTCCGTCCTAGGTACGGGAAGGGGCACGCGGAAGCGCATTCTCGCGCGAAACGGCGCCGTGCGCCGAGCGGTCATCGGCGAATTGCGCGCAGTCCCAGGAAGATCGGGATCTCGGCGTTGGCCCTGGCGTCGGCGCGAGCAGCCTTGCCCGGACGCCGATCCGGTGGCAGGTCCGGAAGCTCGAGCATGGCATCCACGGCGAAGCCGGCATCGGCGAATGCGTTGATGTAGGCGCTGATGGGCCGATGGAAGGACCGTGTCGGCAGCCCGCCACCGAGCGACTTCATCGGCACGGCCATCTCGACAAGGTAGCCGTCGATGCGCCGATAGGTCAGCTTGCGTCCCTCGTCGAAGCCCCACCCGGAATGCCGCGGCTGGCGGAATGCTGGATGGGTCATGAGCAGCACCACACGACCTCGGTCGTTCAATGCCCAGTCCACGCCGCGTGCGACGTCGTCGAGCGCGTCCATGTCCTGCACTGACAGGAGGAAGACCGCGGCGTCGTACGCGCCCTGCTCCAGCTCGGCCACCGCCGGCAGGCGGCGCGCGTCGCCGACAAGAAAGCGCGCCCGACGCGACCGTCCATGCCGACGCTTTGCGGCGGCGATCAGCTTCGGAGACGCGTCGACGACCGTCACGCGCGCCCCGATCTCCGTGAGGTATGGCACCAGCACGCCCTGGCCGCCACCGATGTCGAGGATCTCCTCGGCGGCCTGCGGCTGGAGCAGGTCGAGCACCGCCGGGATGGCGAGCTGCTGGTGGTATTCCGAACCATGGTCGCCGACCCAGCCGTCGTACCACGTGGCCACGCGCTCCCAGCTCGTCTCGGCCGGTGCGCCTGCGACTCCGCCCCGAGGCGGCGATCCGCGTCCTGGTGATCGACGGTTCATGCGTGGGAGAGTATGCGGCCCAGCCTTCAGGCGGCGCCTCCGCCGCTACGGCGCCGGGAACCGGTTGCTCCGGG
>CAYYDA010000061.1:4917-8772 GCA_964470495.1 uncultured Steroidobacteraceae bacterium
CCGGCGTATTCACATGTCGACCATCGCCGGGCGGCGCCGCGTGCGTGCAAGGACGATGGCCGACACGGCCGCAACCCCGACGCCGATGAGCCCGATCACGCCGAAGCCCCAGCCGAAGCCACCGGCATCGGCGACGCCACCGGCGACGAAGGGACCGATGCCCAGCCCGGCCGACAGCGCCGTGCCGTACCCACCCAGGGCGGTGGCACGCAGTTCGGGCCGCGCGACCTCGCTGATGGTGACCTGCACCATCATCAGGGTGAAGGCCAGCAGGACGACGGCGGTCACCAGCACCAAGAGGATGCCGGGCACGGCGCCCTGAAGCCCCAGCAGGCCGATGACCACGCCGTAGGCCGCCGCCGTCAGCGCCGCCGCCACGGGCGGGATCCGCACCCGGTCGATGAACCGGCCCAGCGGCACCCGCGAGGCGCCATTCGCGAGGGACTGGGAGGCGAGCAGGAGGCCGACCGTCCCCGCCGCCAGCCCGATGCCGGTGCCGAACAGCGGGAAGAGCCCCGCCACGGCGCCCCACGGGAGGCCGATCGCCAGGGCCGCCAGCCACGTCCCCAGGATCGCCCGCTGCCGCGCGACCTCGCCGACCATGCCGGGGAGCCGCTCGATGCGGATCCGGCTGCGCATGCTCCCGGCAACGAAAAGCGCGCCGACGATCGCCGTCATCCCGAAGATCGACGACGCAACGTAGGTCGGCACCGGCCCGCCGAGGTCCCAGATCACGCCGCCCAGGGCTGGTCCCGAGGCCACGCCAGTATGGGTGAAGAGCGTCTGCCAGCCGAAGGCGCTGCCGCGTGACGCCTCCGGGGCGGCGGCCGCCACGTATGCGCTGATGGCGGGCAGGAAGAGCGAGGCCGTGACGCCCGACAGGATCGCCCACGCGAACAGCGGCACCGTGCTGCCGAGCGCCACCGCCGCGAGCGGCACGAGATTGACGACCGCATTGCCGACGATCGCCAGCATCAGCACGCGCCGCGTGCCCCACGCGTCGGTCACAGCCCCGAACGGAAGCTGCAGAAAGGCCTGGAGCCCGAACCGAACCGAGGCGAGCAGCCCGGCGTCCGCCAGCGAGCCACCGAGCAGCTCCACGTGCAGCGGCACGGCCACGCCGGACGCCCATTGCCCGAGCATGAACGTGTACGTCGCCACGTAGGCCGGCCACAGCGGCTGGCGCGGGTCGGCCCTCATTCGAGCGCTCAGCCGCCCGGGCGCATGCCGCCGAGGAAGGCAACGGCGTTGGCGCCGAGCGCCTCGACGGCGTACCCGCCCTCCTGGAGCACGATGGCCGGCAGGCCCAGCCCTGCGATCTCCGAGCCGATGCGCGCGTAGTCAGCGGTCTGGAGGGCGAGGTTGCTGATCGGGTCGGCGTGATACGCGTCGAAGCCCAGCGAGATCACGAGGGGCGCATCCGGGTCGAACGTCCGGATGGCGTCGAGCCCAGCGGCCAGGGCGGCCAGGTAGCCGTCGCCATCGGTCCCGGGCGAGAGCGGCAGATTCAAGGTCGCGCCCTCGCCGGCATCCACGCCGCGCTCCGTGGCGAAGCCGGAGTAATACGGATACGCACCGCCCGGATCGCCGTGCAGGCTGACGTAGAGCACGTCGCCGCGCTCCCAGAAGATCTGCTGCGTGCCGTTGCCGTGGTGGAAGTCCACGTCGAGGATGGCGACCCGCTGGGCGCCGCGGTCGACCAGCGACTGCGCGACGATCGCCGCGTTGTTGAAGTAGCAGTATCCGCCCATGAGGTTGCGCCCGGCGTGATGGCCGGGTGGCCGGCATAGGCCATAGGCGAGTGGCGCTCCGGCCAGCACCCTTTCGGCGGCGGTGAGCGCGATGTCGACCGCGGCGCGCGCCGCGGCGGCCGCGCCGGCCACGATCGGCGTGGCCGTGTCGAAGCAGTACGCGCCCAGGCGGTCGTGGCGGCGTGCCGGCAGCTGCGTGAGCCCCATGCCGCCGGCGTAGCCGCGCAGCAGGAACGTGTCCGGCAGGAGCGGACGGCCGGGATCGCGGCCGTCGGCCATCGCATCGGCCCAGACGTGCTCGATCAGGTCGAGGAGCTCGAGGTCGTGGACGGCCGTGATCGGGTCGGGCCCGTGATCCCGCGGCGCCTCGAGCGTATAGGCGCCGGTGGCGAGCAGCGCATCACGGATGGCGGTGGCGCGCTCGGGCGTCTCGTAGCAGCGGATCTCGCGGCCGGCGACGAGCTCGATCAGGCCGTCGTGGGCAAGATGGTCGTCGGACGCGATCAGCGGCGTCGGTTCGGTCTGCATGGGCTGAACGAGAATAGCGACCAGCCCGTATCCTCCGCAGACGCAGTTCGGAGATGCCGTGACCGATCCCCACGCCGGCGCACGGGTGTGGCGCAGCCTGCGGGACGAGGTGGCCCGCGCCGTGATCGGCGCCGAAGGGCCGCTGCGCCTGATGACGATCGCCCTGCTGGCGGAGGGCCACGCGCTGCTCGAGGACGTTCCCGGCGTCGGCAAGACGCTGGCGGCGCGCGCATTCGCCCGGGCGCTCGGCCTGAGCTTCGGCCGCGTACAGGGCACCCCCGACCTGCTGCCATCGGACGTCACCGGCTCGAGCGTCCTGGCCGATGGCGGCTTCCGCTTCATCCCCGGACCCATCTTCACCAACGTCCTGCTTGTCGACGAGATCAATCGCGCCACGCCGCGCACGCAGTCCGCGATGCTGGAGGCGATGCAGGAGCGCCAGGTCAGCGTCGACGGTGAGACGCGGCCGATCCCCGCGCCATTCCTGGTGCTGGCGACCCAGAACCCGATCGAGCTGGAAGGGACCTTTCCGCTGCCCGAGGCGCAGCTCGACCGCTTCCTGGTCCGGATCGTCCTCGGCTATCCCGACGAGGCCGACGAGCGGGCCATCGCCCGCCGCTATCGCGAGGCGCAGGAGCCGCTCGAGGCCATCCGCCCCGTCGTGGATCCGTCCGACCTGCCCGACCTGCGCGACGCGACCCGCCGCGTCAAGGTGAGCGACGAGGTCGAGCGCTACCTCGTCCGCATCGTGCGTGCGACCCGTGTGCACGCCGACCTCCAGCTCGGCGCCAGTCCCCGCGCCAGCGTCGCCCTGTACCGCGCGGCGCAGGCCATGGCGCTCGTCGAGGGCCGCGACTTCGTGCTGCCCGACGACGTGTCCAGGCTGGCGGGACCGGTGCTGACGCATCGGCTCCTGGTGGACGTCGACCGCGAGCTGCGCGGCGCCACGGCCGCCGACGTGATGACCGAGGTGCTCGAGCAGGTCCCGGTCGGGGTCGGCACCGGAGCCCGCTGAGCCGCGAGGCGATCGCACCATGAGCGGATGGAGCCTGATCGGCCTGGCGATGGTCGCCGCCGGAGCGCTGCTGGGCGCGCCGGGCCTGCTGCTCATCGGCGGCCTGACCCTCCTGTCCCGCTGGCTCACGACGCTCTGGTCGCGTTATGGGCTGGAATCGGTCGGCTACGAGCGCCGGATCGCCACGAGCCGGGCGGTGTGGGGCGACGAGGTCCCGCTCGACATCGAGGTCTGGAACCGCAAGCTTCTGCCCCTTCCGCTGCTGACAGCGGATGACCACGTGACCGATACACTTCGCGTCGTCGGCATGCCACTCGTCGCCAGCGAGCGCCCGGGGCAGGGGGCACTCCAGAACTCGTGGTCGCTGCTCTGGTACGAGCGGGTGATCCGGCACCTGGTCATCGACGCGCGGCGGCGCGGTGCGTTCACGTTCGGGCCCGTGCGCCTGACGGTCAGCGATCTCTTCGAACGCGGCACGAACAGCGAGGAGCGACCGCTGCCGGGCGAGCTGCTCGTGCGGCCGCGGACGCTCCCCGTCCGCGCCCCGCGACTGGCGGCGGC
>CAYYDA010000062.1:0-8741 GCA_964470495.1 uncultured Steroidobacteraceae bacterium
TCGAGAGTGCGCTGCGTCGATTCAACAAGAAGATCCAGCAGTCGGGAATCCTGGCTGAGGCACGACGCCGCGAGCACTACGAGAAGCCCAGCGTGAAGCGAAAGCGCAAGGAAGCCAAGAAGCGAAAGGCAACCTCGCGCGCGTAGCCAGACGCCAGCCTCAACCGAACCCGATCCCGGCGCAGCGGAGGAGCTCACCAGACCGATGACGCCGGAGGCCGATGCGCCGACGACCCTGTCAGGCCGGATCGAATCCGCCATGCGTGACGCCATGCGCGCTCGCGACGCCCAGCGCACCCAGACGCTGCGCATGGCGATGGCGGCCGCCCACAACGTGAGGATCGCGCGCGGTGGCGAGCTGAGCGACGACGACGTTGTCGACGTCCTCACGAAGCAGGTCAAGCAGCGCCGCGAGAGCATCGCGATGTACCGCGACGCCGGGCACGAGGATCGCGCCGCGGCCGAGGAGTCGGAGGCCGCCATCCTCGCTGAGTTCCTCCCGGAGCAGCTGAGCGAGGCGGAGATCGAAGCGCTCGCGCGCCAGGCGATCGCGGACACGGGCGCGTCCGCTCCCGGCGACATGGGCCGGGTGATGGGCAAGTTGGCGCCCGCGACGAAGAGACGCGCCGATGGACGCATGGTGAGCGAGGTCGTGCGCCGCCTGTTGGCAGGCTAGGCCGATCCCATGTTCATCCCGAGGACGCTGAACGAGGTCCGTCGTTCCGGCAACGCCATGCTGTGGCGCGCCATCGCCGTGGGCGCGATCGTCGCCGTCTGTCTCTTCCTGATCCTCTCGGCCAACATCACCCTTGGGCAGGAGAACCTCGAGGCGGGCCAGATCGCCGAGCGCGACATCCGCGCCCCGCGCGACGCCACGTTCGACTCGGCGAGCGAGACGCAGGCCGCCCGCGACGAGGCGGCCGAGGGCGTTCAGCCGGTGACGGAGGACATCGAGCCGCCGACCGACAACCAGAGGGACCAGCTCGCCGCGTTCGATGTGCTTGACCGACGGGTGGTCCGCATCCTCGGGCTGCGAGACACGGGGACTTTGGACGACGCGGGCGTACGCGACCGCCTCGCGACCGACGTGCCGGAGATCAGGATGGCCCAGCGCGACGTCGTGGCGGGGATGGAATTGGCTCGCTGGCAGGTCGTGGCTCCCGCAGCGCGGAGCGCGCTCGAGGCCATCCTGGCCGACGAAGTTCGCGAGGACGAGCTGGTCGACGTTCGCGCACAGGTTCGAAACCTGGTCACCACCGACCTGCTGGAGCCGGAGCGGGCGCTCGCGGGTGACGTCGCCGCCGAGCTCGTCGAGCCGAATGTCGTCATCAACAGCGAGCTGACGGATGCAGCACGTGAGCAGGCGCGCGCCGAGGTGTCGCCGGTACCGGTCGAGATCAGGGCGGGCGAGACGATCGTGCGCGAGGGAGACCCGATCACCGTCGGCGACATCGAGGCGCTCGTGGAGCTCGGCCTCACACGCCCTGCCGTGCAGGCCGGCACCGTCGTCGGCAACGCACTCATCGCGGCGATCGTGGCCGGGCTGCTGGTTGCCTACCTGTGGCGATTCGAGCCGGAGGTCTGGCACCGCAATCGATCGGTCCTGCTCTTTTTCCTGTCGCTCGTCGTGACCGCGGTGGCGATCCGCATCGCGGCCGACCGTGCGCTGTGGGCGTTCGCCGTGCCGACGTCGGCCACGGCGCTGCTCATCGGCATTCTGCTGCGGAACTCGGCCGGCGTGGCCATGGCCGGCGGCCTCGCGATCCTGGCCGGCGTCATGAACCGCGACGCACTCGAGCCCGCCGCCTACGTCCTGGCGGGTGGGCTCGTCTCGCTGCTCACGATCACGCACGCCGAACGGCTGAACGCGTTCGTGCGCGTGTTCATCGCCCTGTCGGTCATCAACGTGGCGGTCGTGGTCGCATTCAGCCTGCTCGGCCAGCGCGACCTGCCGGCCGTGATCCAGCTCGCGGTCGTCGGCGTGGCGGTGAACGCGTTCCTGTCGGTGATCCTGGCCGTCGGCAGCTTCACGATGCTCGGCAACGTGTTCGGGATCATGACCGTGTTCCAGCTCCTCGAGCTGGCCAACCCATCCAACCGCCTGTTGCGGCGGCTCCTGCTCGAGACGCCCGGCACCTACCACCACAGCGTCATGGTCGGCAACCTGGCCGAGCGCGCGGCGGAGACGATCGGCGCCGACCCCCTTCTCGCCCGCGTGGCGGCGTACTACCACGACATTGGCAAGATGAAGAATCCGCTCGCCTTCATCGAGAACCAGGCGGGGGCGCACAACATCCACGACGATCTGAATGCCGAGACGAGCGCCCGGATCATCTCCGGGCACATCCGTGACGGGATCGACCTCGGTTACGAGCACGGGCTGCCGGTGCAGATCATCGGCTACATCCCGCAGCACCACGGCACCAGCATCATGACCTACTTCCACCAGAAGGCCCTGCGCGAGGTTGCCGGTCGGGTCGACCTCGTCACCGAGCGGGTGTACCGCTATCCAGGCCCGAAGCCGCAGAGTCGAGAGGCGGCGATCATCATGCTCGCCGATGGCGTCGAGGCCTCCGTGCGCTCCCTCGACGAGAAGGACGAGGAGAGCATCCGCACCATGGTCGACCGGATCGTCGACGCGCGGGTCGAGGACGGCCAGCTCGACGACGCGGAGCTGACGCTCAAGAACATCGCCCAGATCAAGGAGGCATTCGTAGGGCAGCTGCTCGGGATGTACCACTCGCGCATCAAGTACCCCGAGAACGTGCTCCCCATGGAGGACATCCGGGACCAGGCCCGAGACCAGGGCTAGCTCGTGAGACGTCGGGCGTCCGCCTGTCTGGCCGCCATCGTTGTCCTGGCCGGATGTGGGCAGCAGCCACCGACCGCAGACACGTCACCCCAATTTGTCGAGCTCCCGCCCTACGTGCCCGGACCCAACTCGGGCTGCGCGGGCGCCGAGCCTCCAGGTGTGACAGTCCATCTCGATCCGGACGCAGACCCACCGGCGTGGTTCGAGTGGGAGGGACGGCGCCTCGAAGTCCTCTGGCCGAGCGGGCATCGGCTCCTCGTCGAACCGCTTGGCATCATCGGGCCGCAGGGCGACGTGATCCTCAGGGATGGGGACACTCCGCCGGCGATCGCCATCTGCTCGACCGCTGACGACGACCTGGTCATCTTCCACAGCATCCCTTGAGTCTCTGGGCCCTTGGCGTCTACGATGGTGCAGCCATGGGCTGCTCGGTCACCTTCCACGACCGCGTCGGACCCGATCGCGTCGCCAACGCGGTCGAGCCGCTCGAAGCCCATGCCGCCCTGGCGCTCATCGAATCGGCCGCCTGTGAGACGGTCCGCGTGGCGTTCGGCCGCGAGGACGCCGAGGTCGAGCTGACACTGTGCGGCGACGCTGAGATGGAGCGCCTGAACTTCGACCACATGGGCGAGCGCGGGCCGACCGACGTGCTCTCGTTCCCTCTGCACGAGTGGTCGCTCGACGGCAGGCTCTCCCACCTGACCGATGACGACGGCGTCTCCCCGCCGGGCCCGCTCCTGCTGGGCGACGTGGTGGTCGATCTCGACCAGGCGCTGCGCCAGGCGGCCGACGGCGACTGGGGAGTCGTCGAGGAGCTCGTCCTCCTTACCATCCACGGAACCCTGCACCTGCTCGGCCACGATCACGCCGAGATCGACGAGGAGCAGCGCATGCGTGGCCTCGAGCACGAGGTCCTCGGCGTGCTTCATCGTCGCCACCGGGAGATCGCGTGGCAGCCGGGGTCGCTGTTCGATCGCTCTGGCCACGCCGTCACGACCGGTAGCTGATCGCGAAAGACCCGCTCGAACGAGTCGAGCGGGTCTGCCAGGTTTGAGGGCCGCCCGTGGTCGGGCGGGATGCTAGACGGCGACGGGGATGGCCTCTCCCTCGGGTGCGGCCGGTTCCGCCTTCGCGCGTCCGTCCGGGGCGAAGACCCAGGCGACGAGCAGGATGGCGAAGCAGATCAGGGCTGCGATGACCATTTGGATGTCTCCTTTGGAATGGCTGAGGCTAAGGCTGGTAGGCGACTTCGCCGTGCTGGGCGAGGTCGAGTCCGGTTTCTTCGACGTCGCCGGCGACCCGGATCGGCGTCACGAGGTTCACCAGGAAGAGGATTGCGGCAGTCATGACGGCCGAGTACGCACCGACGACTCCGACGGCGATGAGCTGCGTGACGAGCTGGCCGGGGTTGCCGTTGAGCAGGCCTTCGAACCCGGCAGCATTGACGGCCGTGGTGGCGAAGACGCCCGTCGCAAGCGCACCGAAGGCGCCGCCGACACCGTGGACCGCGAAGACGTCGAGTGCGTCATCGACGCGGGCCCGGAGCCGCAGCTGTGCCGCGCCGTAGCAGATGACGCCAACGCCGAGGCCGATGAGGATGGACGCGGCCGGCGTCACGAACCCGGCGGCCGGGGTGATGGCCACCAGGCCGGCGACTGCGCCGATCGCCGCGCCCAGCACCGAGGGCGTGCCCTTGTGCAACCAGCTGATGGTGACCCAGGTGATGGCGGCCATGGCCGCCGCGGTATTCGTGGTGACGAAGGCGTTGGCGGCGAGACCGTTGGCACCGAGCGCCGAGCCGGCGTTGAAGCCGAACCAGCCGAACCAGAGCAGGCCGGCGCCGAGGACGGTCATCGGCACGTCGTGCGGCTCGGTTGCCGGCTCGACCAGGCCGGTGCGCCGACCGATGAAGAGCGCGGCCACCAGGGCTGCGATGCCGCTCGACAGGTGTACGACGGTGCCTCCGGCGAAGTCGAGCACGCCGAGCGCGAACAGCCAGCCGTCCGGCGACCACACCCAGTGCGCGATCGGCGCATAGACGAAGGTGGACCAGGCGACGGCGAACAGGACGAATGCCTTGAAACGCTTGCGCTCGGCAAACGCGCCGGTGATCAGGGCCGGCGTGATGATGGCGAACATCATCTGGAACGCCATGAAGGCCAGGTGCGGGGTGGTGGTGGCGTACACGTCGGACGGCTCGCCGGTCACGCCCTCGAGCGCGAGCCAGTCGAGGCCGCCGATGAGCCCCAGCCCGGTGTCCGGTCCGAAGGCCAGCGTGTAGCCCCACAGGACCCAGGTCACGCTCACCAGGCCGAGGATGAAGAAGCTGTGCATGATCGTGGAGAGCACGTTCTTGCGGCGCACGAGGCCGCCGTAGAAGAGTGCGAGGCCGGGGGTCATGAGCATGACGAGCGCCGTGCTCGTCAGCACCCAGGCGGTGTCTCCGGCATTGATCTCGGGCATCGAGGGCTCCTGCATGGGGTGGGCTGACGTTGTGCAGATAGCCTAGGAGGCCGATGCGCGACGGAACCAGTGCATCCGGGTTGCCGATCGGTTACAGGAATGTGCACTCCGCACAAAGGGCCGGAAATGTCAGGGCGCGTTCGTGTCCAGCATCGAGACGATCAGGATCGGCCACCCACCGACGACGAGGATCCGTCCGTTCGCCTGGAGAAAGGCCGCATGCCAGTCGCCAGGCCAGACCCGCGTTCCCGTGCGTCGCGCAGGTCCCGGGCGAGCCGATCGTTCAGTCGTGATCCCTCGTGACTCCCTGGCCGGTTCACATGTCAGACGACCGTGCGGCGGCGGACCGGGTGAGTGTCGCGCTCAGGGCATCCGGTCGGCGGCCAGCTCTGGCGGCGGTTCGGTGCCGTCGAGGATCGCGCGCGCAACCATCGCGGCCGACGCCGGGCCGGTGCTGATGCCCCACGGCCCGTGGCCGGCACACACGAACAGGCCGTCGACGCCGCCCACCGGACCGATGAACGGATGTCCGTCGACCGACTGGGGCCGGGCGCAGATCCGGCGCTCGAGCACCTCCGCCCGCTCGATGAGGGGCAGGAACTCGGCGGCCCGCCGCAGGAGCAGCGGCTCGATGCGCGCAGGATCGGGCTCTGCGGGCAGGAACGTCGATCCGAGCGTGCTCACGCCGCCGGCGCTCGCGAAGCTGAACAGCGAGGTCGGGTCGCCCTCCGGCTCGAGCGCCGCGCGTTCCGTCGCCGCCGCTGCGCGATTGATCGCATCGACCTCGTCCTCCTCGACGATGTGCCGCGGCGGGTCACCCACGAGACGCAGCTGAAGGGTCACGCCCCAGGTCGGATGGATCCGGGCGGTTCCGCCCGGATCGACGAGCTCGGAGGTCCACGGACCGGCGGCGACCAGAACCGCGTCGGCGCCGATCGCCGTTCCATCGGCGACCAGGACGCCCGAGGCGGCATCGTGCTCGATCACGGGCCTGGCAGTCCTGCCGACGACGATCCGCGCGCCGCGCTCCTGGGCCAGCCGCGCCCAGGCTGCTGTCGCCGAGGCCGGCGGAATCGGGTACCCCGTAGCCAGGCGTACGGCGGCTGGGCCGTGGCGCAGTGAAGGCTCGGCCAGCACGACCTCGTCCGGCGAGAGTAGGACGGGCCGAAGGTCCGGTACGGCCGCCGCGAGGCGCGCCACCTGGGCGGCGGCGGCATCCGGATCGCGGTTGAGAAGCAGGAGGCCGGCCGGCGTAGCGGACATCGCGAAGTCATCGGAGGCATCGGCCAGGGCGCGGTAGCGGATGACGCTGTCGTAATAGAGGCCGGCCAGGATGGGGTCGAACGGGTGCTGGATTGCTCCGAGGTTTCGGCCCGAGGCCCCTGCGCCGATGCCCGTTCGCTCGACGAGCGTGACCTGCGCCCCGCGATCGGAGAGGATGGCGGCAGCGGCGCAGCCGATGATCCCTCCACCGATGACGACGATCTCGCTTCTCACCGGTCGGAGGATAGCGGCGGAGCGCCGGGCCTTTTGTCGAGTCGGCGGGTGAGCCGGACGTCGCCGGTGTGAACAGTCACCACAGGAGCAGTCGCACCCATGCCCAGCATCGAAGACCAACTTCGCTCGCAGATCGCGAACATAGAGGCCAGCACTGGTCGCAGCATGGCCGAATGGATCGGCATCGTCCGCGCCAGCGGCATCGAGAAGCACGGGCAGGCGCTGGCCATGCTCAAGGCCGATCACGGCCTCAGTCATGGCAACGCCAACCGCATCGTGCTCATGGCGCGCGAGGCCGATGACGGCGGCGCTCCGACAGACGACGCGCTGATCGCGTCGCACTACGCCGGCAAGAACGCGGCGCTCCGGCCCGCCTACGACGCCGTGGTTGCCGCCGTCCGTGGCTTCGGCGACGACATAGAGCTGGCGCCGAAGAAGGCGTACGTCAGCCTCAGGCGGCGCAAGCAGTTCGGCCAGGTCGGGCCGGCGGGCGGGCAGCTCGAGGTCTGCCTCAACCTGCCGGGCATGGACGATACCGATCGGCTGACGCCGATCAGCGGCATGGCGACCCATCGGGTCCGAATCGCGGACGCCGCCGGGCTCGACGAGGAGCTCGTCGGCTGGCTCCGGGCTGCATACGAGCGCGCCTGACCGATGGCGGCCGACTACCATCGGCCGCGCGATGAAGGTGATCACGGGGCTCGGCAACCCGGGCGAGCGCTATCGGCTCACGCGCCATAACGTCGGCTTCCGGGTGGTCGACCTGCTGGCGGATCGGTGGGGCCTGACCGGCGAGGGTCGGGTCAAGGACGGCGCAGGGCTGCTCGAGGTTCGGCGTCCCGAGCTCGATGATGCCGTGCTCCTGGTCAAGCCGTTGAAATTCATGAACCACGCCGGGGCGCCATTGCGGGCTGCCGTGCGCCAGACCGACGTCGACATCGGGACGGACCTGTTGGTGGTGGCCGACGACATCGACCTTCCACTTGGTCGCATTCGCCTGCGCCGATCGGGCTCGGCCGGGGGCCACAACGGCCTGCGCGACATCATCAGCACCTTCGGCACGAACGAGTTCGCTCGGCTGCGGGTCGGCGTCGGGCGCGCCGGCGAGGTGGTCGACCACGTGCTGGCCACGTTCAAGCCCGACGAGCGAGAGCTCGCCGACGAGATGGTCGCCGTCGGCGCCGATGCCGCCGAGCGCTGGCTGCGCGACGGCATCGACGGGGCCATGAACGCCTTCAACGGCCTCGAGGTGGACGAGTAGCACCGGGCGCCAATCTCCGGGCCGCTACCATGGTGGCTTCCATGTCTCCGTCACGCGGTGGTGATCGCCGCGTCGCAGCGCTCGTTGACGCCCTCCGGCCCCATCTTCCGGAATCGGGCGTCCTTCGCGTGCCCGCCGCCGCTCGCGCGGCGCACCTGGCGGCCCGACGCGCGACCCTGCGTCCGTCGACCCCGCTCGTGGTGGTGACGCGCACCGACGAGGAGGCGCATCGCCTCACCGACGACCTCGCGGCGTGGGTCGGGGCAGGGCATTTGCGGACCCTGCCCGAGCGCGCCGCGCTGCCGCTCGAGCGAGCGCTGCCGGAGCACGACGAATCGGCCGAGCGGCTGAGCGTCCTCGCTGACCTCGGCACGGTGCGCGGGCTCGTGCTCGTGGCCTCCCTGCTGGCGCTCGTCCAGCGGACGTTGAGCCCCGAGCAGCTGCAGGCCGGCCGCACCCACCTGCGCGTCGGCGAGCGCATCGGGCAGCGCGACCTCCTCACCGCCCTGGTGACCGGTGGCTACGACCCGGTCGCCGAGGTCACCGGCATCGCCGAGTTCGCGCACCGCGGCGGGCTGATCGATGCGTGGCCGCCCGGCGCCGCAGAACCCGTGCGAATAGAGCTGTTCGGCGACGAGATTGAGTCGATCCGCAGCTTCGACCCGATGACCCAGGCGTCTCGACGGCGGCTGACCGAGGCCGACCTCCT
>CAYYDA010000063.1:0-8696 GCA_964470495.1 uncultured Steroidobacteraceae bacterium
CGGGCACCCTTCCGCCGGCTGAGCCCAACATCGACGGCCGGACGCGACGGACCGAAGATTTCGGCTGGCTCCATGGACAGTTCACGATGGTCGCGCGGTCGGAAGAGGGCGCGACATGGTGAGCCCGCCGACGCTCGACGCGCGCATGCAGCGCGTGTGGGAGGCACTCGCGGCGATCGCGGACCCCGAGATTCCGGCCATCAGCCTCGTGGATCTCGGGGTGATCGGCGAGGTTCGCATCGGTCCCGAACTGGTCCACGTCGAGCTGCTGCCGACCTTCGTTGGGTGCCCGGCCATCGAGGTCATGCGCCAGCAGATCGGCGAGCGGCTGACGGAGCTGGGCGTGGCAGAGCGCGTGGAGGTCGAGGTCAGCTTTGCGACGCCATGGACGAGCGAGCGGATCTCCGTCGCCGGCCGTGAGCAGCTGCGACGCAGCGGCTTCGCGCCGCCGGTCATGGAAGGCGGCGACGGGCTCGACGTGCTCGCGGTGATGCCGATCGCCGAGTGCCCGTACTGCAGCTCGCGCAACACGACCCTGGAAAACCCGTTCGGCCCGACGTTGTGCCGCGCGATCTACCACTGCACCGACTGCCGCCAGCCGTTCGAGCAGTTCAAGCGCGTCTGAGTGGTCCGGCGATTGCATCGCGCTTCCCGCACGCACGCAGGAGCAGACCGATGATCAACCGTGACGACCCGCAAGGCCCCGGACAGGGGCCGCTCGACGAGCCGGATCGCGATGCCGGCGACCCCATCGGCGACGACGCCTATCCCGGTGGTGGGACGATGACGCCGCCCACCGGCGACATGGACGACCCGATCCCGGAGACCGGCATGCCTGGCGAGCCGGAGCTGGAGTCCGAGCAGCCGCGACGCGACGAGGGGATCGACGCGGACCGGCACTGAGCGTCTAGGCCCGACCGCTCGTGCCCACACCCGACCGCGACACTCAGGATCTTGCTGGGCCGCGGTACGCTGACGGCGATGGCTCTCCCGATTGCCCCGTTGGGCATCGACCCGGCCCGACGTCTCGTTGCTGACGAGGACGCCGACCGCGAGGCCGAGATTGCCGCCCGCTCCCGCATCTGGCGGCATCTCCGCCGCAACCCGGCATTCTGGATCGGCATCGTGGCCGCCACGGTCATCATCAGCCTCGCCATCGGCGCGGAGTGGCTTGCGCCGTACGACCCAAATTTCGCGATCCGCGGGCCCGGCCTGACCGCGGATGGGAGGCCGGTCGGACCAAGCGCCGAGTTCTGGATGGGAACTGATCGTCTCGGCCGTGACTACATGAGCCGGCTCCTGCACGGGGCGCGGACCTCGCTCCTCGTGGCATTGGGTGCGAACGTTGTGGCGACCGTCGTCGGCACGCTCGTCGGCGCGGTCGCGGCATACGCCGGTTCTCCAGCGGTGAGATTTGGCCTCGGGGGGCGTCGGATCGAGCTATTCGTGCCGGTCGAGGCGATCCTCATGCGCCTGACTGATGCCCTCCTCTCGCTTCCGGTCCTCCTCCTCGCGATTGCGCTGGCCGCCCTGCTTGGCCAGAGCTTGCTTCTTCTTCTGGCGGTCATCTCTGCCCTGCTCTGGACGACGACCGCCCGCATCGTGTTCAGCCAGGCGCGCGTGATCCTGGCCCACGACTTCATCGACGCCGCCCGTGCTCTGGGCGCCAGCCCACGACGCATCCTCGTCCGCCATGTCCTCCCGCACCTGGTCCCGCTGCTCGTCGTGTACGCGACCCTCGGCATCGCGGCAGTCGTCCTCTTCGAGTCGACCCTCTCGTTCCTCGGCGCCGGCGTGCCGCCCCCCGCCGCATCGTGGGGCACGATGATCGCTGAGCACGCGAGCTACTACCGATCCGATGCCCGGCTCCTCCTGCTTCCGGGAGGGGCAATCGCGCTCACAGTCTTCACGTTCAACCTGCTCGGAGACGCCCTGCGGGACGCGCTCGACCCCCGCGTCTCGAGCCAAGCGTGATGGCACGGCCAGGAATAGGGAATTCTCCCGATGCGCTGCTCGGGGGCGGCGCGCATCCTGCAGCTGACGCCGGTCGCTCGTCGGGCGGCCCGTGGGGCAGTGAGGAGGCAACCATGTACCGTGCCCGTCCCGAACGAATGCCGTATCAGGCCTTTGCCCTGGCGCTGTCCATGCTGCTGGTTGCATGCGGCAACCAGGGGACCGCCACGCCGACGGCTGAGCCCGAATCGAGCGGTACCGAACCCGATGCGTCGGCTCCGCAGGGAGGGGGCACGATCTCGATCGGCTGGGAGGCGGACATTCAGTCGATGGATCCGGCCATCGCGTATGACTACGTGTCGATTCCCGCGGTTCATTACGTCTTCGAGACGCTCATCGGCTACGACAACGGAACGACGCTCGTGCCGCTCCTCGCGGAGGAGATGCCCACGGTGAGCGATGACGGGCGCACGTACACGTTTTCGCTGCGGTCGGGCGTGAATTTCGTGAACCCCGACGGCTCGGTCCTGCGCGAGATGACCGCTGCGGACGTGGTGTTCTCGTTGAATCGGGTGCTGAATCCGAATCTCACGCCCTCGCCATCGCCTGTCGCATCCTCTTTCTTTGCACAGATCGATGGAGCTCAGGCGGTGCTGGATGGTGAAGCCGAGGAAGCCGCGGGGATCGTGGAGGTCGACGACCTCACGGTCGAGATTACGATCGCGGCGCCGAACCGTGCGTTCCTCAACGTCCTCGCCATGACATTCGGCTCGGTGATTCCGGAGGGAGAGGCCGGGACCGACACGGTGGCTTTCTCGGAGGCGCCGATCGGTACCGGCCCCTACTACCTGGCGTCGTACACGTCCGGCGAGGCCGCGCGGCTCGTCCGCAATCCCCACTACTGGGGCACGATGCCGGCGATTGCCGGGATCGACTACCTGGTCGGTGTCGCGACGGTCACCCAGACACAGCGCGCCCAGGCCAACGAGCTCGACCTCATGGGCGACTCGGTGCCCACCGGGTCGCTGCCCGACGTCCGCGACAACCCCGACTACGCGGATAGGCTGATCGAACAGGCGATCGTGGCGGTGAACTACGTCGCCATCGACGCGACGATCGAGGATCCGCCGCTCAACGACGTCCTCGTGCGGCAGGCCCTGAACCACGCGATCGACAAGGACAACCTGGTCCAGGTGATCGGCGGCCGGGGGGAGCCGGCGCATTGCATCTTTCCGCCCGCCGTGGAGGCTTTCGACCCCGACTGCCGGCCATATGACTACGATCCCGATCGCGCGCGGGAGCTCCTCGCCGAGGCCGGCGTGCCCGACGGCTTCTCCACGCGGCTCCTGACTGACACGACCGAGGACTCGGTCGCGCTGGCGCAGGCCATCCAGCAGGACCTGGCCGAGGTCGGGATCGAGATCGAGATCGTGACGCAGGAGTTCGACGTCCTCCTCGAGACGATGGTCGAGCCGCAGGCGGCGCCGCTGCTGGCGATCGGCTGGTTCCAGGACTACCCGGACCCGTCGGACTTCTATGATCCGATCCTGTCATGCGCGGCCGTGGCGGCCGGATACAACAGCTCGTGGTCCTGCAACGAGGAGGCCGACGCGATTGCCGCCGAGGCACTATCCATGGAGGACACCGACGCGCGGAACGAGGCCTACCGCGAAGTGCAGCGGCTCGTCATGGAGGAAGCACTCTGGGTTCCCACGTTCTTCCCGCAAGTGACGCATCTGACCTCCGAGCGCCTGGAGGGCGAGTACTTCCATCCCGTCTGGTTCTGGGAGGTCGTCGACTACTCGCTGACGGAATAGGCCGGTCGGAGCCGCGGCCGCCGGGTCGCGGCTCCGGAATCGCGTCGTGATCGCGTATCTGGCCCGCCGGCTGCTATGGGCCGTCGTCGTCCTCGGCCTGGTGGCCGTGCTTACGTTCCTGCTGATCTTCGTGCTGCCCGGGGACCCGGCACGGGCCGTCGCGGGGCAGCACGCCTCCGCGGAGGACGTTGCGCGGATTCGGTCGGCGCTGGGCCTCGATGAGCCGTTCCACGTCCAGTTCGGACGGTACGTCGGCCGGCTCGTGACCGGTGACTTCGGGTACTCATTCCACCGACGGACCGAGATCCTCCCACTGTTGCTCCAGCGCTTTCCGGCCACGCTCCAGCTCGCGGCCAGCGGCCTCGCGGTGGGGCTTGCGATCGGGGTTCCCTTCGGTGTGCTCTCCGCCCGACGGCGCGGGTCGGGCGTCGACCGCGCTTCCACCGCAGTTACCGCACTGCTGGTCTCGATTCCCTCGTTCTGGCTCGGTTACGTCCTGCTCGATCTCCTCGCGTTCCGCCCGCTCGTCGCGTGGGATCTGGCGATCTTTCCGATCGGCGGCTACGAGCCGTGGAGCATCCGGCACCTTGCCCTGCCCGCCCTGACGCTCGGCAGCGGGCTGGCGGCGTACTACGCACGGCTCACGCGGACGGCGATGCTCGACCAGTTGGGCAGCGATTACGTTCGGACCGCCCGGGCCAAGGGGCTGACCGATCGACGGGTGACGTGGCGGCATGCGTTCCGCAACGCCATGACGCCGCTTGTCACGCAGCTCGGTATCGACGTCGGATTTCTGCTGGGCGGTGTCGTCGTGGTCGAGCAGGTGTTCTCGTGGCCGGGCATCGGCCGGCTCGCGGTCGAGTCGATCGTGCAGACTGACCTGCCGCTCATCCTGGCGACGGTCGTGTTTGCGACCCTCATGATCGTTGTCGCGAACCTCGTCACGGACATCGTGGTGGCGGTCCTCGAGCCAAGGGTGAGACGCGCCTGAGCCAGCTTCGGTGGCCGAGACCGGACTTGCGCCTGTACCGATAATCGACCAATGCCCGG
The DNA here is from genome assembly GCA_964470495.1 of uncultured Steroidobacteraceae bacterium. Classification (GTDB taxonomy): domain Bacteria; phylum Chloroflexota; class Limnocylindria; order QHBO01; family QHBO01; genus JACDBZ01. The sequence continues at coordinate 4,821 of CAYYDA010000063.1, forward strand.
GCGGATCTCGTGCCCAACGCTCGTCGGGCGGGAGGGTGAACTCCATAGCATCCTGACCCTCCTCGAGGACGCGGAGAAGCGCCCGCTCATCCTCATCAGCGGGGAGGCGGGAATTGGGAAGAGCCGCCTGCTGGATGCCGCGCTGACAGACGCTCGTGCCCGCGGCAGCCTCGTGCTCGCAGGGTCGTGCGTCCCGCTGGCCGGACGCAGCCTTCCCTACGGCCCGATCCTCGACGCGCTCCGGCCGCGCCGCTCCGTGGGCGTACCGGCGGCGCTGAGCGCGCTGCGCGCCGAGCTCCGCGAGCTGCTGCCGCGCAGCGGACCGGGAGACGCGGTCGACAACGCCGAGCCTGCAGGACAGGGGCGGGTGTTCGAGGCGATCCTCGAAGGGCTGGAGAGTGCCTCCGAGGAGCAGGAGCTGATCCTCTCGATCGAGGACCTTCACTGGAGCGACGCGGCGACGAGAGATCTCGTCGGCTTCCTGGTGCCGAGTCGATGGTCGGGTCGTGTCGCGCTTGTGGCCACCATGCGTAGCGATGAGGAAGCGACTGCGCTGCGGGCGCTGCTGATCGAGCTCGAACGCGGCAGGCAGCTCGAACGGATCGAGCTCGAGCCGCTGCGCGACGAAGAAATCCGCGAGGTCGTATGGGGCATCATTGGCACAGAGCCGTCCGTCGAGTTGCTCGAGGCTGTCAGCCGTCGGTCCGGAGGCAATCCGTTCTTCGTGGAGGAGCTCGTGGCGGCGTCCCACGGTGGCGGCGCGCAGCTCCCGCCGAACCTCGGTGAGATCCTCCTTGCACGTCTGGCGTCGCTGCCGGAGCCCCTCCAGCGAATGCTCCGGCATATGGCCGTGCTGGGTGAGCGGGTACCGGAGTCGCTGCTGGCCGCCGTCACCGATGGGGATGCCACCGCGATGGGTCGGCGCCTGCGAACGGCCGTCGCCGCGCACGTCCTCCGCCCTGACGGAAGCGCGGGGACCTTCGCCTTCCGACACTCGCTCGTGCGAGAAGCGCTTTACGCCGATCTTCTCCCCGGGGAGCGCCGCGCCATGCACGAGCGAGTTGCTCACACGCTGGCCAACGCCACGGGCAAGCGGCTGCTTGCGCCCGCGGCCCGCTCGATGGCGCTCGCGCTGCACTGGGACGAGGCGGGGGACGTGCGCCGCGCGGTGCCGGCCCTGGTGGCGGCGGCCGATGTCGCGAATGCTGCCCACGCCTACGCCGATGCGGTTGAGCTGTACCGGCGCTGCCTCGCGCGCCTGGAGGAACATCCCGACGCGGAAGGGAGCGCCGGGATCGGCATGGTCACGCTCCACGAGCGGGCCGCGCGGGTTGCGTTTCTGGCCGGTGACAGCCATACCGCGATCGACCTGGCGCGGCACGCCGTCGATCTCGCCGGCAGGTCCGACCTCGCCCGAGCCGGCGTCCTCCACCAACAGCTGTGCGAGTACCTGTGGCAGCACGGTGCCGAGTCCGAGGCGCTCGCTGTGATTGAGCGTGCCTTCGGCTTCGTGCCGAAGACCGGGGATCTGGCGGCCCGGGCGCTGGTCGTTGGTGCCTGGGCCAGCGCCCTCTCCGTGACCAGCAGGTATGCCGAGTCTCTCGAGGTGGTGGAGGAGAGCCTGCGCCTCGGCCGCGAGACGGGCGATCTCGTGACGACGAGTATGAGCCTGGCCGTCCGCGGCGTGGGCCACGCGAACCTGGACGACGTGGCGCTCGGGGTTCGCGATGCGATCGAGGCGATGGAACTGGCGACGGCGGCGAACGACCCCGATGTGCAGGCGATGGCCTTCATGAATGCGTCGTGGGTGATCGGCCTCAACGCCGGCGACACGCTTGGAGGGCTGCAGATCGTCGCGGACTGGGAGGTGCTTCAGCGCCAGAGCGGCCTCGAACGCTTTCGAGGCAAGTGGCTGGCGGGAGTCGCCGGCGAGCTCAACATGCGCCTCGGCCGGTGGCAGGTCGCGGACGAGATCCTGTTCGCGGGGCTCCGCAGTCCGTCCGGCGGACCGATCCGGCTCGACGCCCTGTACAACGCTGCTCGTCTGCGAACCTGGCAGGGCAGGCTAGGGGAGGCGGGGGAGCTGGTCGCCGAGGCCATGGCCATCACGTCGACCATGATCGGCCAGCAGTTCGTGGGCACGGCGTATGGCACAGCCGCCGACCTTGCGGCGTGGCGCGGCGATCCGCTCGGGGCATTGGCCCTGGTGGACGAGGCGCGCGCGCGCCTCCTCGAGCCGGAGGATCCCCTGTTCACGCGTCAGCTGTATGCCGTCGGGATCCGGGCCTGCGCCGACCGGGTGGAGGCGCTGCGCGGGCGCCGCCAGGGACAGGAGATCGCCGGGCTCCGCGAGCGAGCAGCCGACCTCGCGCGTGCCGCTCGCTATGTCGGCGTGCCGAACGTGACAGCACGTCTGCCAGAAACTGCGGCGTGGGTGGCGCAGGCCGATGCCGAGCTCCTTCGTCTCGGCCGATCCTCGAGCGCCGCCGAGTCGTGGCGCGCAGTCGGGAATGCCTGGAGCGCCCTCGGTCTCGTGGCTAACGAATCGTACGCGCGATGGCGCGAAGCCGAGTCGGCGCTCGCGATCGGCGAGCGCCGCGATGCTGCGTCGGCCCTGGAAGCGGCACATTCGTTGGCGGACCGTATCGGCGCTGGGGTGATGGTCACGGTGATCGAGGAGCTTGCCAACCGCGGGCGCTTGCGCATCGGTGGGTCAACGAACCGCGCGCCTGACGCGGGGGAGCGACCACTCGGCCTGACGCCGCGCGAGGTGGAGGTGCTCAACCTGGTCGCCCAGGGGATGACCAACCGGCAGATCGCGGGCGAGCTGTACATCAGCGAGAAGACCGCCGGCGTCCACGTTTCGAACATCCTGGCCAAGCTCGACGTGATGAGCCGGGCGCAGGCCGCTGCTGTCGCCGTGCGATCCGGCATCCTCGCGCCCTAGCCCGCAGCTGCGGGCTTCAAGATCCGGGGCCGGAATACGGCATCCTCCCGATGCCATCGCGATGACGCGCATCCATCGTTACAGCGATGGCATCGAACCTGATCACCCTCGAGGGCCTCCGCCTCCTGGCTCCGGCACGCCCGGTCACCAGCGGGCGGCCGGTCACCGTGCGCGCCAGTCTCCGCCCTCGGACGGCCGCGCCCATCAGAGCGACATGGGACTGGGAGGACGGCGAGAACGACATGGACGAGCTGCCCGGGGGGAAGCTCGTCTATGCGCGCCATACGCATCGGTACGCGTCGCCGGGGGTGTATCGCGTCCTCGTCCGCATCGACGGTGCTCCTGCGCTGCCGACGCAGGGGAGCGTCCGCTTTGTGACCGTGCGTCGGACCGGACAGGTCGGCGCGTCAGGCTGGGTGCGAGACGACGATGCGCGCGTGCGCGTGCCCTTCGGGTTCCTCATCACCCGTGGCACCACGCCCGAGGACCACGGCCTGGAGCTTCGCTACCTGCTCGGCGACACGGAGGTCCGCAGCGGACAGCTTGGATGGTTGTTCGCCGACGGCCCCGACGCCCTTCACTTTGGAGGCAGCGCATCCTACGGCGGCGGCCCGCCGCTGCACCCGTTCCGTGTCGACGTTCACGCCATCCCGGCGTCGCGCGGCCGCGTCGGCCAGCAGGTGGCGATCAACCTGTACGCGCCGGATGGTGTACCCGGGCGTGACAGCCCGATGCACCGGATCAGCGGGGCAGTTCGGCCCGGCCACGTGGAGCTGCGCGACTGAGCCAGCAGCCATCGAGCTGTCCACAACCGCGGGCTGTCGCAGGACAGCGGACGGCGAGCATGGGGCCGACGTAGGCGCTACCCTTCGGCCATGGCAATCGACGCTGACGAGATCGCCCAGGAACCTGGGGCGGCACTCGCATCG
>CAYYDA010000064.1:0-8571 GCA_964470495.1 uncultured Steroidobacteraceae bacterium
CGCCACGGCTCGCGGGCGTTGATGTCGCTGATGTGGACCTCGACCGCCGGCCGCTCGCACGCTACCAGCGCGTCGTGCAGGGCATAGCTCGTGTGCGACAGCGCGCCGAAGTTGCAGATCACCGCGTCGTAGTCGAGCTGCTCCAGCCGGTCGATCAGCGCGCCCTCGTGGTTCGACTGGAACGCCTCCAGCAGCCAGCCACGCGCGAGTGCATGGGCGCGCGCCGCTTCGACGATCTCGGCCAGCGACATGAAGCCGTAGACCTCCGGCTGGCGGCGGCCCAGGGTGCCCAGGTTCGGTCCGTTGAGGACGAGGATGCGCATCGGTCGCTATTCTCCGCCGACGTCGAAGGAGCCAAGCACGCGCATGGAGCTGGTGTGCTCGCGCAGCAGCACCAGCGCGCCGGCCAGGGGCTCCCCTGCGGCATCGCCGGAGACCTGCACCAGGAACCGATAGCGCCACGGACCGCTGCCCGAAGGTCGGGACTCGATGCGGCTCAGGTTGATCCCGGACTCGGCCAGCGAGCCCAGCGCGCGGTACAGGTCGCCCGGCCTGTGCCCGGTTTCGAAGGTGACGAGGGTCTCGCGCTCGCCGCCGGCCGCCGGCGCCAGCTCGCCACGCGCTGCCGGCAGCGACGAGCCCTCCGACCGCGCCAGGACCGCGAAGCGGGTGACGTTGTGTGGCGAGTCCTGAATGTCGCGCGCCGCGATCTCCAACCCGTAACGAACGGCGGCGCGCTCCGAGGCAACGGCCGCGGCATGCCGGTCGCCGCGAGCGGCGAGGTCGCGAGCGGCCCCCGCGGTATCGGCGGCAGGCACGATCTCCCACCCACGCCCGGCCAGGAACCGCTCGCATTGCGACAGCGCCTGCCAGTGGCTCGCGACCCACTCGACTTCGCCGATCTTCACGCCGGGCAGGACCAGGAGCTGGTGACGGACCGGCAGCAACAGCTCGCCGACGACCCGGAGCGAGCCCTCCGCGAGCGCGTCGAGCGCATCGCCGACGGTGCCCGCCAGCGAGTTCTCGAGCGGCAGCACCCCGGCATCGGCCGAGCCGAACTCGACGGCGTCACACACCGCAGAGAAGGTCGACATCCCAACCGGCTGAACCACATCGGCTCCGAAATAGCCGATGATCGCCTCCTCGCCGAAGGCGCCCGGCTCGCCCTGGTAGGCGACGGTCGTCATGCACCGATCGCGCCGAGGGCGCGCCTGAGCTCGTCATCAGTCACGTCGTCGACTTCGACGACCGTGCCGATCTGCATCGGCAAGATCCATCGCTGGCGGCCGGCGCGGCGCTTCTTGTCGCCGAGCATCGCGTCGCGAACGCGATCCGGATCGAAGGCGCGGCGCAGGGTGAATCCCAGGTCGTTCAGCACGGCGTCCAGGCGGGACGCGAGCTCCGGGTCCCCGCCACGCCCTGCGGCAATGACGGCCACGGCACGCATGCCCAGCCCCACCGCGGTGCCGTGGGGGACCCGGTAACCGCTCTCGATCTCGAGCGCGTGGCCGATGGTGTGGCCCAGGTTGAGCGTGCGGCGCTCGCCGCTCTCGAACGGGTCGCGCCCGCACACGCCGAGCTTCAGGCGCGCGCTGCGCTCCAGGATCGCGTAGCGGGCCGGCTCGTCCAACCGCATGGCCGCCGTTCCGCGGTCCTCGATGAGGCGCCACAGCGCCGGGTCGCCGATGATCGCCGCCTTGATCGACTCGGCCATGCCGTCGCGCCGGAGCCGCAGGGGCAGGCTGCGGAGCGCCGCCATGTCCGAGATGACCGCGACCGGCGGCCAGAATGCGCCGACCGCGTTCTTCGCCGCCCCAAGGTCGACGGCCACCTTGCCGCCGATGGCGCTGTCGGCCTGCCCCAGCCAGGTCGTCGGCACCTGCACGAGCGGCAGGCCACGGGCGAACAGGGCGGCTGCCGTGCCCGCCAGGTCGCCGATGGTGCCACCGCCCACCGCGAGCAGCGGCGTCGCGCGCTCCACGCGCTGCCCCGCCAGCCACTCGAGGATGCGTTCGAGTGAACGGAGCCGCTTCGACCGCTCGCCGGCAGCCACAGCCAGGGCGGGACCGGCCGGGATGGATGCGACCATCTCAGGCGCGGCATGAAGCAGCCGCCGGTCGATCACCGCAACCCCCTGCGGCGCGAGCCCGGCGACGCCAGTCCCCATCACGATCCGGGTCGACCCGGGACCGATCGGATGGTGTCGCTCGACCTCCGCGTCGAACAGCCGCCGCGCGGTTCGCGGCTCAAGGTTCGCCATGAGCTCATCGCCAATTCCGCCGGGATCGCGGGATGCGTCGAGGCGGACGTCTGCGGCGCGATACATCGGGGCGCGGTCGGCCAGGACGGCCTCCAGGCGTTCGGCGCCGTAGGGCTGCACGGTGGGGCGGGCGACCCCATCGGCCTCCAGCCGGGCCAGCAGGGCATCGGGCGGGACGTCGAGCCAGGCGACCGTGCCGTGGTGCCAGAGCCACCATCGATTCAGCGGATCGATCACCGCGCCCCCGCCGGTGGCGATCACTGTCCCCGCCGTCGCGCATGCGTCGGCCACCGCAAGGGACTCGACCTCGCGATACGCGGGCTCGCCGTGGCGTTCGATGTACGCCGGCGCCGGCATCCCGGTCCGGCTCGCCACCAGTTCGTCGGTGTCGACGAAGGGGCGACCCGTCCGCTCGGCCACGAGCCGGCCGACGGACGACTTGCCGCTGGCCGGCATCCCGACCAGCACGAGACCGTCAGGCACCCGTCGTGGATTCCAGCTCGCGGTCGAGTGCCTCGCGCATGACGTCGATGGGCGCCTGGCGTCCCGTCCACAGCTGGAAGCTCGACGCTGCCTGGCGCAAGAGCACGCCGGCACCGCCACGCGCTGAAGCCCCGTGCTTGCGCGCCTCGCGCACGAGGCGGCTCGGGGTGGGCCGGTACACGAGGTCGAGCACGTTCAGGTCCGGCCGCAGCAGGTGGGAGGGGACGGGCGATTCGTCCGAGTCCGTGCCGATCGGCGTGGCGTTGATGAGCAGGTCGGCCGTGACGAGCGCCCCGGGCAGGTTGTGCCAGTGAGCCCGGTCGACCACGAGCGTCTCGTTGCATCCCGCGGACGCTAGGGCCGCCAGCACGGCGCGTGCGGCGCCACCGGCACCGAGCACGACCGCCCGCCTGACGGTGGGCGGCAGCTCCGCGGCCAGCGCGGGAAGGTCCGTGTTGTACGCCACCAGCCGATGACCGACCCGCACGATCGTGTTCGCGGCGCCGAGTCGGCTGACCTCGGGCGCCAGCTCGTCCACCAGCCGGCAGACGTCGATCTTGAACGGCTGCGTCACGTTGGCGCCGATGGCGTCCGGCTCTCGAAGCGCGTCGACCTCCCGGGCGAGGGCGTAGGTGGCCACGTCGCGCAGCTCGTAGCGGGCGTCCATCTCGAGCGCCGTGAAGGCGGCGTTGTGCATCGCCGGCGATGCCGAGTACCCGATCCCGCTGCCGAGCAGCACGGCGAGCTGGGTCACGGTCGGGAACGTGCAGTGCGACGGCGGCGCCGCGTCACCGTCGCCCGTAGGTCGCCGATCGTGTCGCCGCCGAAGGAGTAGAGGAGCTCGTCGGCGAGGACGAGGGCGACCATCGCCTCGCCGACGATTGCCGCGCGCGCCAGGACGGTGACGTCGGAACGCTCGATGTGCGCGCGACCGGGTTCCCCGCTCACCATGTCGAGGCTGGGAAGCGGGTTTCGCAGGGTCGACACCGGTTTCTGCGCCGCCCGGATCACGATCGGCTCGCCGTTGCTGATGCCGCCTTCGATCCCGCCGGCTCGGTTGGTCGCGCGGGACCAATCGGATGCCCCGGCGTCCACGATGTCGTGCACGGCGCTGCCGCGCTGATCGACCACGCCAAAGCCCATCCCGATCTCCACTCCCTTGACGCCCGGGATCGCCATCGTCGCCCCCGCGAGCAGACCGTCGAGGCGCGTATCCCATTCTGAGGAAGAGCCGAGGCCGATGGGCGTCCCTTCTGCGACGACCACGAACGAACCGCCGATCGAGTCGCCGGCCTCCTTCGTCGCGTCGACCTCGGCAAGCATGGCGCGCTCCGCCTCGGGGTCGGGGCAGCGCAGCGGGGTCGGATCGGCCAGGTCGCGATCCACCCAGCCGTGGGGGATCGCAGCCAGGATGTCATCGGCGTCCGGAAAGGCCCGAATCGGCCCGAGCTGGTCCACGAAGCTCCAGATCCGCACGCCGCAGGTGGCCAGGAGCTGGCGCGCGAGCGACCCGGCCACGACCCGCGCGGCTGTCGACCGCGCGGAGGCCCGCTCGAGGACGTCGCGCACGTCGTCGGTGTCGTACTTCAGGGCGCCGGCGAGGTCGATGTGCCCCGGGCGCGCCCGCGTGATCGGCTTCGGGCGGCGCTCGGCCGGGATCGACTCGACCGACATGCGCTCGGTCCAGTTCTCCCAGTCGCGGTTGTCGATGGCGTAGCCGATGGGTGAGCCAAGCGTGCGGCCGTACCTGATGCCCGCGGTCCAGCGCACGCGGTCGCGCTCGATCTGCATGCGCTTGCCGCTGCCGTACCCATGCTGCCGCCGGATCAGGTCGCGATCGACCAGGCGGGTGCTGACCCGCATGCCGGCCGGCATGCCCTCCATGACGCCCATGAGCCCGGGGCCGTGCGACTCGCCCGCCGTCAGCAGGCGGATCCGGCGCATCAGGCCGTCACCGACGCCAGGTCCGACCAGAAATCGGGATAGGAGACCGACGTGCACTCCGGGTCGTCGAGCTCGACCGACGCCGCGACCCCCGTGGTCGCGGCGATGGCGAACGCGATGGCGATCCGATGGTCGCCATGGGTCGTGATGCGTGCCTCCCGCGGCGTACCTCGGCGCACGCGCCAGCCATCGGACAGCTCGGTGACCTCTGCGCCGATGGCCTGGAGCCCTGCAACGGTCGCAGCGATGCGATCCGACTCCTTGACCCGCAGCTCGCCCGCGTCGCGGACCTCCGACTCGCCCTCGCACGACGCCATGGCGACTGCGACCAGCGGCAGCTCGTCGATCAGCTCCGCGACCTGGTCGTCGCCGATGCTTGCGGCTCGCAACGGCTGGCCACCCCGCACCGTGATGTCGCCGACCAGCTCCGATCCGGCCTCGTCCGTCGCATGGACCTCGATCTCAGCCCCCATTCCTCGAAGCAGCCCGACCAGCGCCAGCCGGGTCGGGTTGATCCCCACCCCGACCAGCGTGATTTCCGCATCCGGGTGGACGGCGCCGCCCACGAGCCATGCGGACGCTGCCGATGGATCGCCCGGCACCTTGAGCTCGAACGGGCGCGGCCTGGCCGGGCCGGTGAGGATGGTTACGAGCCCCTCGCGCCGGATCTGGACTCCCGTCCACTCGAGCATTCGCTCCGTGTGGTCGCGGGTCGGACCCGGCGCCTCGATCGTCGTCTCGCCGTCGGCGCTCAGGCCGGCCAGCGCTGCGGCGCCGAGCAGCTGGGCGCTTGCCACCGGCAAACGGTGCGACGTGGGGGCCAGCGAGTCGCGCCCGACCACGGTGATCGGTGCGTGGCCCTCGGTGGTCGTTACATCTGCCCCGGCGGCGCGGAGGATGGCGGCGACGCGCTCCATCGGACGGGCGCGAAGCGAGTCGTCCCCGTCGAGCGTGACGCGCAGCGGCAGGCCGGCAATCGCCCCTGCCAGCAGCCGCATGGTGGTCCCCGAGTTGCCGCAGTCGAGCGTCGCGTCGCGCTCGGGACGGCCCGTGATGACGAACGTGCCCGAGGCGTCCTCGGTGATCTCAACTCCGAGCTCGCGGAGGCACACAACGGTCGACACCACGTCGCGCCCGGGCGAGCGAATCGCCACAGTGGCAGGACCGCCGGACAGCGCGCCGACGATCAGCGCGCGGTGCGCGATCGACTTGTCGGCCGGCATCGCCAGCCGGCCCCGAAGTCGGGCCGCGGGAAGGATCCTCGACGTTGCGGGGGCCGATGTCACCGACCGGATCCGGTTGCGGCGGGTCGATCCGCATCGGACCGCGCGACCGACTGCGCGTGCCGTCGCTGCACCGAGCGGGACGCACGCAGGAGTGCGTCGAAGACCATCGTCAGCTCGACCGGCGTCATCGGTCCGGTGGTCCCGCTCGCAGCCCGCTCGAGCAGCGCGCGCTCGCGGCGCACGTCGTGCCCGTGCGCGTCGGGATCACGCCGCCGCTGCACCTCGAGGGCGAGGGCCGCGCGCTCCTGGACCATCTCCGCCAACCGCGCATCGAGATCGTCGATCCGGTTCCTGACCTCCTCGATGCCACCGGTTGGCGCCGGCTGTGGCACCGGGGCGGCCTGCGACTCGGTCGAGCGGACGAACTGGAGGCGGCGCAGCTCGTCCATCAGCGCGCCGAAGTCCTCGAAGCTGAGGCTCTGGTCGCCGTCGGATCGGGCATTGGCCGGATCCGGATGGACCTCGATGATCAGGCCGTCCGCGCCGACGGCGGCGCCCGCGAGGGCCATCGGCGCAACCAGGGCTCTGTGGCCGGTGCCGTGGCTGGGATCGACGATGATCGGCAGGTGCGTCAGGGAGCGGAGGACGGGCACGGCCGAGAGGTCGAGCGTGTTGCGGGTGGCGGTCTCGAACGTCCGGATGCCGCGCTCGCACAGGATCACGTTCGGGTTGCCGGCCGACAGGACGTACTCGGCGGCCAGCAGCCACTCCTCGATGGTGGCGGACAGGCCGCGCTTCAGCAGCACCGGGCGGCGGCTCTGACCAACGGCCTTGAGCAGCACGAAGTTGTGCATGTTTCGGGCGCCGACCTGGAGGATGTCGACGTGCTCCTCGAAGATCGGGACGTCGGCGGAATCGACGACCTCGCTGATGACGGGCAGGCCGAACTCGGCATGCGCCTCGGCGAGGAGCTTCAGCGCCGGAAGGCCGAGGCCCTGGAAGGAGTAGGGCGAAGTGCGCGGCTTGAAGGCGCCGCCGCGCAGAACGCGGGCACCCTCACGCTTGACGGTGCGGGCGGTTTCCATGAGCTGCTCGCGCGACTCGACCGCGCAAGGCCCGGCCATGACGACCAACTCCTGGCCGAGGCCGAGCTCGACGCCGTTGACGCGCACGCGCGTTCGCTCGCGCTGGTGCTCGGAGCTCGCCAGCTTGTACGGGGAGCTGATGCGAATCACCTGGTCGACGCCCGGCAGCGTGCCGAGGTGCGACACACGCTCGATGTCGCTGCCCACCACGCCGATCACGGTCCGCTCCTCGCCCACGCTGAGGAACGCCTCGAGGCCGTGCTCCTCGACGGCGCGTCTGACCCCCTCGACCTCTTCCTGCGTCGCCGTTGGACGCATCACCACGATCATTCGATGCTCCGAGCCTTTCACTGCTTCCCCGGACCGCCTGGATCAGGGGAACAAAAAACGCAGGAGCTTTCGCTTCCTGCGTCTGCGGGCACGAGTGCCTTCGCCGGCGAGATCTACTCGCCTGCCTCGTACCCGCTAGCCATAAAACCACTGCTGTGTCATTGGATGGCGGAGCGTAGATGGCAGGTGAGCCGATGTCAACGGTGCGGCCCGAACAGCCACTGCTTCATACGCGACCGCGCCGGCACTCGCTACGATCTTCGGTACAGGAAGGGGCGAAGCGCAAAGGCCAAGGCGAAACCGGAGTGCCTCACAACCGCCGGGAAGAGACCTAGCCGCCTAGCCGAGCAGCGTCGGCAGCCGAGAGAACCACGCGCCCGCCGTCCACGGTCCAGACCGCCCCGGTGACGTAGGAAGCACCCGGCCCGACGAGGAAGCCGACGATGGCGGCAATCTCATCGGCCGTCCCCATGCGTCCGATCGGCACGTCGGTCCGATGGTCGGCGGGGAGCAGGCGCTCGTCGAAGTCGGTCGCTATGGCGCCCGGCGCAACGACGTTGACGCGCACGCCATCCGGTGCACCGATGACGGCCATGGAGCGGGCGAGCCCTTCCAGGCCGGCCTTGGCGGCGGCATAGGCGGGGGAGCGCTGCGAGCCCTCCACTCCTCCCACGATGCTGCCGACCATCACCGCGGAACCGCTCGCGGAGACGAGCGCCGGCATGCAGACGCGCAACGCTTCATAGGGCGCGCTCAGATCGACGCGGATGACCTCGTCCCAATGCTCGCGGCTGTCCCACGGTCCTGTCGGCGGGATGCCGGCCGAGCAGACCAGAGCACCCAGGGAATCGCCGGCGCGAGCCACGGCCGCTTCCAGGATCGAGGTATCGCCGCAGTCGCCGACGAGCAGCTCGACCCCATCCGGAGCCGCATCGGTGCGGTCAATCCCGATCACGCGCCAGCCATCGGCGACCAGGCGCTCAGCGGTGGCGCGGCCGATTCCGGCGGCGGCCCCGGTGATGATCGCGGTCTTCGGCGAATCGGTCATGGCCGCGCCATGGTGACGGATCGGGTCAACCGGTGTGCTGGAGTCCCGCTGCTAGGCCGCTCACGGTGAGCTGGAGGAGCCGCTCGGTGGCGGCGCGCTCATCGGCGCCGAGGGAAGAGCCCCGCAGGCGGGCAAGGCCGCGCACCTGGAGCTCGGACAGGACGTCGACGTAGGGCGTGCGCAGCTCGACGCTGC
>CAYYDA010000065.1:0-8499 GCA_964470495.1 uncultured Steroidobacteraceae bacterium
CTTGTCGGTCGCGGTGGTGCTCTTGGCGGACTTCTGCGTGTCCTTCATCGCGGGTTCCCTCCTCTGCGAGTGTTGATGGGGACGACCCTCATGCTAGGGAGCCGCCGCCGCCGCGGCTTCTCCAAACCTGCTCAATCGTGACCTGGGATCGGCTGGCGAAGATCGGTCGACGTCCAGGGCCGGCTTCAGGCCCGCCAGCCCTGACTATCGGCAATCGGCCAGGACGCGTCCACTCGTGGCCGCCGACCAACGCCGCAACTTGCCGCCTGCCGGCTGAAACCTTTCGGTCCTACGCTGCCTCGATGTAGGAAACAACCACGTAACTGGAGTTTCCATGCCCGCTGCCGTCCGCCTCCTGGCCGCCTTCGGCCTTCTCCTCGCCGTCGTCGTGGCGCCGCTCGCCGTTGCTCCACCCGCGCGCGCCGCCACGCACGCGGTCGAGATCAACGACGGGTTCTTCAGCCCTGGCAACCTCACGATCACGGTCGGTGACACGGTCACCTGGACGAACGTGGACGGCTCGCCCCACACCGCAACCGCCAACGGCGGCGCCTTCGACTCGGGCACCGTAGATGGCGGAGCGACTTTCTCGCACACGTTTACCAGCGCCGGGACGTTCACCTACGTATGCAGCTTCCACGACGAGATGGTCGGGACGATCACCGTCGTGGCAGCGGCGGCCCCGGCGGCACCGGCAGCCACCACGGCCGCTGCGCCGACTGCCGCACCCGTCACCGGTGAGGCTCAAGGCGGCGCGCAGCCGAACACGGCGATGCCCGCGCCCGGGGAGCTGGCGCTCTGGCTCTCTCCGCTCCTGATCGGGCTCGGTCTCGTGGCGCTGGCGTTCGGGCTCTTCCCCGCCCGATCGGTCGCCCCTGCCCGTCCGCGCCGATTCACCGGCTGGCGTCGATAGGCGAGTAGCCGCCCGTCGGCGAGCGACGCCCGGCGGGCGGCGATCGAGGCATCACGCTATGCTTGGGGCTGAAGGGGAGTAGTCCTCCCGCCGGTCGATCGACATGCTGCCGCCCCCACAAGGGCGTCCGGTCACCGGGCTCGCAGTGCGCGAGTGGACGAGACCTTCGATCTACAACCACCTACATCAGGCGGTTGTGAGGTCGAAGGCACGCGCGTCCATCGAGCTCGCACCGCACGGAGGACTCGTTGGACGCCTTCTTCCTCAGCACCGCTGTCATCTTCGTCGCCGAGCTGGGCGACAAGAGCCAGCTCATGGCGCTGGCCTTCGCCAGCCGCTATCGCTTCCTCCCGGTCCTGGCCGGGATCACCGCTGCCACCCTGGTCGTGCACGCAGGCTCGGTCCTGCTGGGATCCGTGGTCGCGGTCGCGCTACCCACCAATCTCATCGCGATCGCCGCGGGACTGGCCTTCTTCGTCTTCGCCGCCTGGACGCTGCGTGGCGACTCGCTCGATGAGGACGAGGCGTCTCGCGCCAGGCGCTCGACCGGGTCAGCCATCTTGGCCGTGGCGGTGGCTTTCTTTCTGGCCGAGCTGGGCGACAAGACGATGCTGGCCACCATCACCCTGGCCACCACCGAGGAGCCGATTGGCACCTGGCTGGGGTCGACCGCCGGAATGGTGCTGGCCGATGCGATCGCCATCGCCATCGGCGCCGTCCTGGGCGCCAGGCTGCCGGAGCGGCCGGTCAAGATCGGTGCCGCGATCGCCTTCGTCGTCTTCGGCGCCCTGCTCATCGCCGAGGGCCTCGGCGTGTTCTGAGTCGAGCTGAAACCTTTTGCGACGGCGATGTCTCGAACTCAGTGAACGCCGCACAACCGCGGCAGATGAAAGCACAGCGATTGGAGCCACACGTGAACTTCAACTCCTCCGTTCGGGGCGCCGCGCTCGCCATTGGCGGCCTCCTGGTTCTGGCCGGCGCCGTCCTCGCCACCGGCGGCAACGGGGCCGATGACGCGGTGACCTCTTCCGCTTCGCCGTCTGCCACCGCAACCTTCGGGGCCGCCGGCACTGTCGAGCCAAGCCCGAGCGCATCGGTGCAAGGCGCGGCCATCAGCCCTGCCCCGTCGTCGTCAGCTGACGACAACAGCGCCAGCGACGACGCGTCGCCGAGCGCGTCACCCGACGCCTCGTTCGGCGAGGGCGCGCGCGCAGCCGGCGCGTCGAGCAGCCCGGAGGCATCCTTCGATGACGACTCATCGAGCAGTCCTGACGCTTCGCCCGATGACCATGGCGGCAACTCCGGCCGAGGTGGCGGAGACGACGACAATCACGACGACGATCACGACGACGGCGACGACAACTCCGGTCCGGGGAGTGGAGATGACAACTCCGGCTCCGGCAGCGACGACTAATCGGGCCTCGCCCGCATGTGGGCAGGAACGTGGCACGATGAGGGCGTGGACGACCGCGCCCTCATCAAGGCCACCCTCGCTGGTGATCGTCAGGCGTTCGGCGTCTTCGTCGAGCGCGAGACGCGCGCCGTCTATCGAGCCTGCCTTCGCATCCTCGGCCGTCCGCACGACGCCGAGGATGTGACCCAGGAGACGTTTGTGGCTGCCTATCGAGCTATCGGAAGCTTTCGGGGCGACGGACCACTCCGTGCCTGGCTGCTGCGCATCGCCACGCGTCAGGCCTTTCGTCGCCTCGCGCAGCGGCGACCCACGGCTGACGTCGGGACCATCGCCGAGCCATTCCTGGCTGACTCGCGGACAGATCCGACCCGCGTGGTCGTTGCGTCGGAGCTACGAAGCGAGCTACGCGATGCAGTCGAGGCGCTCCCGGACCCGTACCGCGAGACCGTCGCCCTGCGCTTCTTCGCCGAGCTCTCACTGGCCGAGGTGGCCGATGCCACCGGCCGTCCCATCAACACCGTGAAGACGCATCTGCGCCGCGGGCTGGAGCGCCTTCGTCCGGCCTTCGGCGCCCTGGAGCTCGATCGATGACCCGACATCCCTTCGACTCGAGCGAGCTCGGACGCAACGACCCGGAGATGGACCGGCTCGGGGCCGACCTGGAGCGCTACGCCGCCGAGGTGCGCGGGGAGCCGCCGATGCACCTCGCCGCCCGCATCCAGGCCGCGATCGATGACGAACCGAGCCCGGTCAGCGGCTGGTGGGGCTCACTGCTCGCGGTGTTCGCGTCGTGGCATGGCCCCGCGCGCCTGGCCCTCGGCACGGCGGTCGTGGCCGCGGCCGTGATCGGGGCCATCGTTGTGAGCGACCTCGCCGATCGGGCTCGGACCGACATCGGCTCGACTCCGCCGCCGAGCGTCATCGTCACGCCTTCCCCGTCGCCTACACCTTCGCCAACTCCGTCACCCACCCCTTCCCCCACACCCACACCGACGCCAAGCCCGTCGCCAACGCCTACCTCGACTCCCACTCCGTCGCCGTTGGTCGCGCCGAGCGCCTCTGACGATCATGGCGGAGGGGTGGAGACGCCGGAGCCGATCGAGTCGGACAACAGCGGCTCGGGGAGCGGCAACAGCGGACGAGGAAGTGGTGACTGATACGCGACGGCGCCACGCTCGCCTATCGACCGTGCGGTCACGCGCCCGAGGTTGCCGGCCTCCGGGTCGCGACGGTGATGCGCGGCCAGGCAGGCGCTTCGCGGGTGATCGCCGTCGCAACGGCATGACCGACACCCCCGGCTGACGGTCCACCCGGCAGCCGCGCTTCGAACTCCGCCGCGGGGACAGGGCGGGCGAAGTAGAAGCCCTGGCCGAATCTGCAGCCCAGCGCGCGGAGTCGGTCCAGCTGCGGCCGCCCCTCGATGCCCTCCGCCACACTGACGAGATCCATGGCATGGCAAAGCGCCAGGACCCCCTCGAGCAGAGCGTCGACGCGCCGGCCGTTGCCGATTGCGAAAGCCGATGGCGACGCCCGTGGGTCCGAGGATGGCGGCGCCAGAGGGGAAGTCAACCGGACCATCCGCGCGGCCGAAGCCCTTGACGCGGGGCCCGCGCGAACGGAACATCGCACCAATCGACGGTGGGTGGTGGCCATGAACTCGGTAGTGCTCGCGAGAACAGCCTCGGGCTCGACCTACGTGCTCTCCATGGGCCCCGACGGCGTCCATTGGTGCCGGCTTCCGGCGGAGCACCGAGCCATGCCGTGGACGGCCAGCGGCTGGGAGGCGAGCATGCCGCGGATCGTTCCCGGCGAGCGGCTCCTCATCGGCAACCTGCGGACTACGCCGATCACGACGGTCTCGGTCCTTCCGGCCTGACCTCGACTCAGCGAGGCGGCCGCGGATCGGTCCGGGGCACCAGGAAGGCAGCGGACGCCGCTGCCGCCAGCGCGCCGCCGACGCCGAGCGTCAGGATCGCCAGCTCGATCGAGCCCTCGGCCAGGATGCCGGCCAGGGCTGCACCGATCGGCACGCCGAGGAAGTTGAACGCCATCGACACGGAGAAGGCCCGACCCATCCACGCCTGCTCAGTCCGGCGCTGGCGCACGGTGAAGAGGGCAATATCCATCGGCCCGGCGACGAGGCCAAGCAGCAGCGACTCCGCGGCGAGCAGCGCGATGCCCAGCGGCACGAGGTCGCCCTGCCCGGCCGCGAGGAGCAGGAGGAGCATGGCCGGGACCAGGGCCAGGATCGGCCATACGAGGAGCATCCACTCGCGGCCGCGCGTGTCCATCCGGCCGAACAGGAGGGCCGATGCCATGCCCGAGATCCCGGAGACGGCGAAGACGAGGCCGACCACGGCCTCGTTCAGGCCGAAGCGCTGAAGGACGATGAGCGGCAGCACGATCGTCGTCATGCCGTTCGTCAGGTTCACCGCTGAGATCGCGAAGCCGAGCCCGCGCAGGGTCGGGTTGCGCCACGTGTAGACGACCCCGTCCCAGGCGTCGACCAGCAGGTTGCCCTTTGACGAGGTCGGCGACGGGGGATCGGGGACACCCAGGAGGGCCACTGCCGCCGCCCCGAATGCAACGCCGATGACGATCAACGCCACGGCGCCGCCGAAAAGCGCAACCAGCGCCGCGGCCGCCGGTGGCCCCAGGATGATGGCGACGACGTATCCGTTCGAGTCGACCGCGTTGACGCGCTCCCAGAGGTGCTCGGGGACGATGATCGGGAAGAGGCTGCGCACGCCAACATGGCTGAGGATGGAAGTCAGGGACGAGACCACCGCGATCGCCACCAGAAGCGGGCCCGGGAGCGCATCGAGCATTGCCAGGCCGCCGACGAGGACCATGGCCAGCAGCGCGACGACGTAATCGAGCAGGACCAGGCGGATTCGGCCGTGGCGATCGAGCAGCGCTCCGGCCAACGGGCTGATCAGGAGGCCCGGGAACACGCTTGCGAAGGTCACGAGGCCGGCAAAGGCAGCCGACCCGTATCGGTCCAGCGTGAAGAGCACGAGCGCGATGCTCACCATCGACTGCGCCACGCGGGCGATCTGCATCGAGATGAGCACGTGTCCCAGCGTTGGGACGTGCAGCAGGGCACGGTAGGAGCGGTCCTGGAGCTCGGTCACGGGACTCAGATTCTATCGGCCGCGCCGGCGTAGCAGCTGGTACGCGGAGGTCCCGCGTCGCAACGGGATCGGCTAGGGCCCCTCGGCGGGGACGACGATCACCCGCGGCAGGCCGGCGCGCAGGGCACGCGGAGGATCGTCGTCCCCGCCATCGGTGACGAACGAGTTCGGACCGCTCTGCTCGTCCCGTACCCGCGGGCGCTCGCTCGCGGCGGTCTGCAGCGTGTGCGCCACCTGAGTTACCCGATAGTGCAGCCGCCTGCCGTCCTCGCCGATGAACTCGATCCGCTCGCCGACCCGAGGCAGCGGCGCAGCGTGCTCGAGATCGGCCGACCAGCCGTCATCGCCCTCGACCACGAGCGTCCAGGCGCTGCCGACCGGCGGGCCACCGTCATCGGCGTCGATCAGGTCGTCCGGCGGGTCGCGTGGTTCGCTCTGGGTCATGTCAGCCCCTCCAGCATGGAAGATGCCGCGTGGCGGCGCCCGCTGGACGTCCCGGCACGCCGCCTGCCATGATGCGCCGCCGAACGGGACGAGGAGGGTGATGGAAGCACGCGACGCAGACACGGCGCGCGGCCGGCGCGAACGGTGGTGGCGCTCGGTATTCCTCATCGTGGCCACGGTCTACGTGACCCTGCTGCTGATCGGCCTCCTGTTCCAGATCCTGGGCGGCTTCGCGCAGATCGCCCTCATCGTGTTCATGGCGTGGCTGCTGGCCTTCGTGCTGTCGCCCGTCGTCGCCTGGCTCAGCGGGCGTTTCAACCTGCCGCGCGGGGCGACCATCGGTGTCGTGTATGCCATCACCCTGCTCGGCATCGGGTTCCTGATCTTCTATGCGGTCTCTTCGGTGGGAGCCTCGATGGGCGAGCTGGCGGACGACTTCCCGATCACACGCGCCCGGATCGAGGACACGCTCGGTGTGTGGGAGCGAGCGGTCTCATTCGGGCGCTTCGAGCCAGATCTCGTCTCGCTGTACCGCGACATCGAGGGGACCGCTGTCCGCCTGGGGAGCTCGGCGCTGGGTGAAGTGCCATCGGTGACGGTCGCCATTCTCGGAGCGCTGGTGGTGGTCGTCATCCTCAGCCTGTACATGCTGGCGGACAGCGAGGGCATCCTGGCCAAGCTCAACCGGGTCATGCCCTCCCGCTACTCGGACGAGGTCGAGATCCTCGAGCGCACCGTCTCGAAGGCATTCGGCGGCTTTCTCCGGGCCCAGGTTATCCTCGCCGGCGTCCAGACGGCCCTGACCCTGGCCGTGGTCATCGCCGCCGGCCTGCCGTACGGCTTCCTCGTCGTGGCCGTCTCGGCGCTGGCGATGCTGGTTCCGTTCTTCGGGCCGCCGCTCGCGCTGGTGCCCCCGATCGTGGCGACGGCCATCTTCCGCCCCGATTGGCTGCTCGTCGTCGCACCGCTGCTCCTGATCGTGCAGACCGTGCTGGTCAACTACCTTCAGCCGAAGCTCATGCGGGAGGCGCTCGGCATGCACCCGATCCTGGTGCTCGTCGGCCTCCTCGTCGGCGCCCAGGTCGCGGGGTTGTGGGGCGCGCTCTTCGGAATTCCGATCCTCGCGGTCCTCAACGTGTTCTTCAACTACGCGGTCAACCTGCGAACCATCGACGAGACGCCGAGCGTGGAGGTCGAGGAGGTGCTCGAGGAGGTCCGCCGCGAAGAGCCCGAGGCGACGCACGAAGAGCTCGTGGCGCTGGCCGCCGATCGTGTCGAAGAGTCGCAGGCCGCCACGGTCGAAGCGTCGGCCGCCGACGTGCGCGAGGTGCAGGACCGCGTCGGCAAGGATCGAGACAAGCAGACCTAGGGGGCGCTGGTCCGGCTGCCCTGCGGCTCTCGATGAAGGGCGCACGAGCGCTGCACGAGGGCGTTGAGCTCGGCCGATGAGAACGGCTTGTCGCGCGCCGGCGAGCTGAATGACAGGATGCGATCCCCGGTCAGGAGCACGACCGGGACGCTGCTCAGCTGCGGGTCCTGTGCCACCGCCCGCGCCAGTTCGAAGCCGTCCATGCGCGGCATGCGCACGTCCGCGAGGACCACGCACGGCACGGTCCCGTCGGCGAGCTTGTCCAGGGCATCGAGGCCGTCAACGGCCACGGTCACGGCGTGCCCGGCCTCGCTGAGGGCATCCGTGTAGAGCGATCGCACGCTGCCGTCGTCGTCGACTACCAGGACCGAATGCTGCTTCGCCATGTGCTTCTCCCTGCGCTCGGACGTAGCAGATGCCATGCCGCGCCGAGGGCCCCGTCGTCCGGGGTCGACCCCGTACTCGACCGCCGATCGTTCACCCCCCGGACCGGACCCATCGGCTACTGACGGGGGCGCGGCAGGCGCCTACGGTCTTTGTGGGTGCCGAGCCGCCCACCCGTTATTCCACGCCAGGAGCTACCGTATTGCCCGATAACGCACAAGCGCGACGCCCGCACGGCATCATCGCGCGGACACTCATCTTCGGAACCAGCTCGCTGTTGGCCGCAGGACTCCTCACATGGAGCCCGTCCGCGACGACCGGCTGGAACCAGGGTTCTGCCGAGGCGACCCTCTGGCAGCTCCTCAACGGGGCTCGCACGAACAACGGCATGGCGCCACTTCAGCAGCACGGCACGCTCGTCGGCATCGCCCGATGGCGCAGCCAGGACATGCTGGATCGCGACTACTTCAGCCACACCATCCCCGGCTGCGGCTGCCTCGTCTACACCTACTACGACTCCAACGGGGTCTCCTACGTCTGGGCCGGCGAGAACATCGGATGGAACTCGGGGCTCGATGACGCCTCGTCGCCGGTTAGGGTGCATGAGAAGTTCATGGCCTCGGCAGGTCACCGCGCCAACGTTCTGACTGCCGCATTCACCCACGGCGCGGTCGGCGCCGCCGCCGCGGACAACCGAATGTTCCAGGGGTACACCCAGAACACCCGCATGTACACCGAGCTCTTCCTCCAGGCCCCGGGCGCCTCGCCCGCTCCTCCCCCCGTTGCGGCGCCGGCACCTGCGCAGGCCCCGCCCCGTCCGGTGGCGGCGGTGCTGGCGGCG
>CAYYDA010000066.1:0-8486 GCA_964470495.1 uncultured Steroidobacteraceae bacterium
GAGGTGCCCGGTCGCGCGCTGGCCGACGACGCGCCCCGCTACACGATCTTCGGTGGACCCCCCGCCGTCGCGCCCGACGATGGCCTCGCCGCGCTCGCGGCCGAGGTGCCGACGGCGGAGACGCTGCTCGAGCTGCTCGGATCGCCGAACGCGGGCGACCGCAAGCCGATCTGGCAGCGTTATGACCACATGAACGGCACGAACACGCTCGTCGGTCCGGGCGCCGGCGATGCGGCACTCCTGCGCATCAAGGGCACCTCCCGCGCGCTGGCGCTGGCCATCGACGGCCCCGCTCCGGCGCGCGTCGGCGCGCTGGATCCCTACCTCGCCGGCGCGTCGGCCGTGGTCGAAGGGGCGATCAACGTGGCATGTTCCGGTGCCACGCCCATCGGCGTCACCGACTGCCTGAACTTCGGATCGCCGGATACCGACCTCGGCGCGTGGCAGCTGGAGCGTGCGATCGACGGCATCGCGGCCGCCTGCCGCGCGCTCGACCTTCCGGTCGTCTCGGGCAACGTCAGCCTCTACAACGAGACCCCGGATGGGCCGATCCTGCCGACCCCGGTGATCGGGACCGTCGGCATGCTCGAGGATCGCGGCGATGCCCTCGCGATGGCCTGGGCGAGCAGCGACGAGATCTGGCTCCTCGGCGATCCGGCGTTCGATGTCGCCGCCCTCGTCGGATCCGAGCTGGCCTGGCGTCGGAGCGTCCGCGGCGGCGTCCCGGAGCTGGACCTATCGGCCGCGGCGCGCGTGGTTCGCCTGCTGACCGAGCTCGCCGGGCAGCATCTTGTCGGTGCGGCGCACGACTGCTCGGTGGGTGGGATCGGCGTGGCCCTGGCGCGCATGGCGATCACGGCCGGGATCGGAGCGCGGGTCGAGCTGGCTGCGGGGGAGGCGGCGGCGAGCGCCGCGCTCTTCGGGGAACGTGCCGGCCGGGTCCTGGTCGGCGTGCCGCCCGGCCGGGCCTCGGACGTTCTGCGGGCGATCGCGACGGCCGACGTTCCGGCGACGCTCCTGGGAGTGGCTGGCGGCCATCAGCTCGACGTCGGGATCGGCACGGCGCGGGTGGTGGTAGCCGTAGACCGCCTGGCGGAGGGCTGGCGAACCGGCTTCTAGCCCGAACGGCGAACCGCGCGCGGCGTCGACTACTGGGAAGGCTTCGCGGGAGACCTTGCCGCCTGCTCGTCGTCGAGCCGAACGCGCCCGCGGTTCAAGGTTCGGCGGTTGAGCGCCGCGGCGACCTTCTTGTCGGTGGCCTCGATCTGACGCTCGGCCTCGGCCGCGGCGACCTTGGAGCCCGGCCCGTATCGCCGGGCGACGACAAGCACGACGCCCACGACTGCGGTCGTGGCCGCTCCCACCGCGAGCATGACGAACGTGCCGCCCGGGAGTGCAGGCTCGGGGACCGCGCCGCCTGTCACGGACGACGCGAATGACGGCACTCCGCGGAGCACCGTCGCGAGCGCCAGGGCCAGGAGGCTACTGGGCCACATCAGCCGGAGGCCTCGCGCGCTCGCGCCGTTCGGCGCCGCGGTGGCCGTCCCGGGCCGCTCGATCCGTTTGCAGCCTGGCGAGTCGGGGGGTCGATATGGTCGAGCCCGCCGCGCGCCCGCTCGTGGAGCTTGTAGACCTCCTGGAGACCATCGGGCGGCACGGATTGGGCGTAGACGGCGCAGAAGAGCTCGACGACGTTCGGGTCGAACTGGGTGCCCGCGTGGCGGCGGAGCTCGTCGAGTGCCTCCGAGTGGGTGAGCGCGTTCTTGTATGGGCGGGCGTGGACCATGGCGTGGTACGCGTCGGCGACCGACACGATGCGGGCGCCGAGCGGGATCTCGCTTCCGCGCAGGCCGTGCGGATAGCCACCGCCGTTGTAGCGCTCATGGTGATGCAGGACGACCGGGATCGCCTCGCGGAGGTTCGATGCCTGCTCGAGGATGACCTGTCCGATGCGCGGGTGCTCGCCGATCGCCTGCCACTCCGCGTCGGACAGCGTGGTCGGCTTGTCGAGGATCTCCTCGGGGATGGCGATCTTGCCGAGGTCGTGCAGCAGTGACGCGATGCGGATGCGCTCGATCTCCTCGGGCGGCAGGCCCATCTCGAGGCCGATGCCGGTCGCCAGCGCCGCGATCATGTCCGACGGCCGGCCCCGGTGGTTCGGCTGTGGCGCCAGGACGGAGGCCAATGCCTGCGTCGCGGTATCGCTCGCCCATTGGCCGATGGCGGTGGCCTGGGCGCGATGCTCGGCGGAGATCGGCGCGCGTCGCACGGGCGCCTCCTCGTCCAGGTCGCGGTGCAGGTAGGTGCGGTTGCGGCCCAGGGACTTGGCCGCGTACATGGCCGCATCGGCGCGGTCGACCAGCATGTCGATCTGGAGCCCGGATCCGCGGCCCCCGGCGACACCGATGCTGATGGTGGCCTTGACGGTCTGGTTGTCCGCGATACTCATCGTCTGGTGCTGAACGAGCGTGCGCAGCTCCTCCGCCAGTCGGACGGCGTCCTCGGGCATCGTCTCCGGCAGGATGAGCATGAACTCCTCGCCGCCGTAGCGGCCGAAGGTGTCGTTGACGCGGACTGCCTCGGCGATGAGGCGCGCCACCTGGCGCAGGACGGCGTCGCCGGCGTTGTGACCGTAGGTGTCGTTGATCGGCTTGAAGCGGTCGATGTCGATGAAGGCAACGCTGAGCGGCTTGTAGTGACGGCCCGCACGCTCGACCTCGGCGGCCAGGATGGCGAGCAGGGTCTCGCGATTGGGAATGCCGGTGAGCCGGTCGTGCGTCGCGCGGGCCTCGACCTGGAGGAATGCCCCGCTGGCGGTGTTGAACGCGCGCGCCAGGCGTCGCTCGCCGGGAATGCCGCCCTCGCGCAGGTGGATCGGCTCGTCCGTCTCGAGCGTGCGCTCCAGTGCGCCCGCGATCCGGTTGAGCCGCCACCCGATGTAGCTCCACGCCAGCAGCGCCATCGTGGTCATGCCTGCCGCGGCCGCCACGACGACCACCAGCGCCAGCGTGTCACGCTGGCCCGGATCGACCTCGGCGGCGACCGTGGCTGCGACCAGCACGAGGAGACCGACTGCGGCGGGTGCCAGGAAGCCCAGGGCACGAACGATGATGAGCATCCGCTGGAGCATGGCCGTCATCGTCCGGGTCGGCCATGGGTCGATGGTCCCGGCCCCCCGGACGGCACTCGCGGCCTGCAGGGCCAAAACGGCCCTGGTGCGGATTGATGCAGTACTGCCCGAGTACTCGCGGCCGAACGGTCGGGAACAGCGTCTGAGGCCTCGGGTCGATCGCTATCATGGTCGACGTGCTCCCCATGTATGAGCCGCACGGCCCGCGCGAGGAGTGCGGCGTCATCGGCATCTGGGCGCCCGGCGCGGGCGTGGCACGCATGGCATACATCGGACTCCACGCCCTCCAGCACCGCGGGCAGGAGTCGGCCGGCATCGCCGTCACCGATGGTGGGCAGCTCAGCCTCCACAAGCGGCTCGGCCTCGTCAGCAGCGTATTCGACGAGGAGACGTTGCTGAGACTCGAGGGCAGCGAGGAGGGTGGGCGCTCACCACGCGCCGCCATCGGCCACACGCGGTACAGCACGACCGGCTCGAACACGTTGCCGAACGTCCAGCCCGTCTACGCGCGCTCCGACCTCGGCGAGCTGATGCTGGGCCACAACGGAAACCTCACCAACGCGTCCTGGCTGCGCGACGAGCTCAGCGAGCAGGGGGTCGAGTTCGGCTCCGCCTCCGACACCGAGGTCCTGGCCAAGCTCATCGCCCATGCGCCCGGCCGGACGTGGGCGGAACGAGTCGATCACGCCTTCCATCGCGCCATCGGCGCATTCACATTCACCATGCTCACCGAGACGGCGCTGGTTGCCGCGCGCGACCCGATCGGCTTCCGCCCGCTGGCCCTCGGCCGCCTGCCCGGCGGCGGCTGGGTGGTCGCCAGCGAGTCGGCAGCGCTCGATGCGGTCGGCGCGATGTTCGTCCGCGACGTCGAGGCCGGCGAGGTGCTCACGATCGACGAGGACGGGGTGCACTCGCATCGCTCGAAGCGCGCAGACCCGGCACGCGAGCGGCTGTGCGTGTTCGAGTTCGTGTACCTCGCGCGGCCGGACAGCGTCATCGACGGGCGGCTGCTGTACGAGGCGCGACTCGAGATGGGCCGGCGCCTCGCCCGCGAGCATCCGGCCGAGGCCGACCTCGTCATCGCCGTGCCCGACTCGGCCATCCCGGCCGCCATCGGCTACGCGGAGGAGGCGGGCCTGCCCTACCGCGAAGGGCTGATCAAGAGCCGGTATATCGGGCGCACATTCATCCAGCCCGGCAGCCGGGACCAGTCGGTGCGCATGAAGTTCAACCCCCTCCCCGGGCTGCTCTCCGACAAGCGGGTGGTCGTGGTGGACGACTCGATCGTGCGCGGCACCACGACCGGGCCCATCGTCGAGATGGTGCGCCGAGCCGGCGCGGCCGAAGTGCACGTCCGCATCCACTCGCCGCAGATGAAGCACCCCTGCTACATGGGCGTCGACACCGGCCGCCGCGAGGAGCTCATCGCCGCCAACCACTCGCTCGAGGGGATCCGGGCGGCCATCGGCGCCGACTCGCTCGGGTACCTGTCCAAGGAGGGCATGCTGGCCGCCGTGGGCGGTCGGACCGATGCGCGCTGCACGGCCTGCTTCGACGGCAATTACCCCACCGACGTGCCGCTCGAGCTCGACAAGCTGGCGCTGGAGCGGCGCTGACGCCGATGGCGCGCACCTACCGAGAGGCCGGTGTCGACGTGGACGAAGCCGAACGCGCGGTCGAGCGCATCGCCCGCGCCGCGGCCGCGACGCTCACGCCCGCCGTCCTGGCCGGCGTCGGCGGCTTCGGCGGGCTCTTCCGCTTCGACGTCAATAGCCACGCCGAGCCGATCCTCGTCAGCAGCACCGACGGCGTGGGCACCAAGCTCAAGGTCGCGGTGGCGCTCGGGCGCCACGACACGGTCGGGGTCGACGTCGTCAATGCCTGTCTGAACGACATCGCCGTCAGCGGAGCGGCCCCGCTCTTCTTCCTCGACTACCTCGCGGTCGGCGAGCTGCGTGCCGAGGCCGTCGAGGAGATCGTGGGCGGCGTGGCCGCCGGCTGCGCAGCCGCCGGTATCCCGCTTATCGGCGGCGAGACGGCGCAGATGCCCGACCTCTACCGGGACGGCGACTACGACCTCGCCGGGTTTGCGGTCGGGGTCGTTGCACGCGCAGACCTCATCGACGGGTCCGCTGCCCGCGCCGGCGACGCGGTCATCGGCCTGCCGTCATCCGGCCTCCATACCAACGGCTACAGCCTCGCCCGCCGTGTCCTGCCGGAGTCGACCTGGTCGGATCTGATGCCGGAGGGCGGCATCACCCTCGGCGACGCGCTCCTCGAGCCGCATCGTTCCTACCTCGACGAGTTGCGCATCCTGCGCCGCGCGCTGCGCGATGCGGGCGGTGACATCCACGCCCTGGCCCACATCACCGGTGGCGGCTGGGAAGGCAACGTGCCTCGCACCCTGCCCGATGGACTGGGCGTGGAGATCGACACCGGCTCGTGGCCCGTTCCGCCGATCTTCAGCCTGCTCCAGTCGCGCGGTGACATCGCCGACGAGGAGATGGTCCGCACCTTCAACCTTGGCATCGGCATGACGGTGGTGGTGCCCGCCGAGCTCGCCGACGCAACAGTGGCCGCCGTGGGCGACGCGTACCGCATCGGCCGGGTGATCGAGGTCAGCGAGGGCGACAGGCGCGTCCGGTTCGAGTGAGTCGGTCTGCCATCGGTCGGGCTAGGTGAAGCTGGGCGTCCTCGTCTCGGGCCGCGGCTCGAACCTGGAGGCCGTGCTCACCGCGCGACCGGCGCGGGTCGACGCTGCGCTGGTCATCAGCAACCGAGCCGGCGTGCGAGCGCTCGAGGTCGCGGCTGCCCATGGGGTCCCGACGCGCGTCCTGCGGCGCGCCGACTTCGACGGGGACGCGCTCGCGCGCGACGCCGCCATCGGCGAGGCGCTGACCGCCGCCGGCGTGGAGCTGGTGCTGTTGGCCGGCTACGACCAGGTGCTGCGGCCGTCGTACTTCGCCGCGTTCCGGGGGCGAACGATCAACATCCATCCGAGCCTGCTGCCCGCGCACGGTGGTGCCGGAATGATGGGCGCCGCCGTCCATCGGTCCGTGCTCGACGCCGGCGATGCGGAGACCGGGGCCACCGTCCACGAGGTCACGGACGAGCTGGATGGGGGACCCATCCTGGCCCGTGCCCGCGTCCCCGTGCTTCCGGGTGACGACGCCGAATCGCTCGCCGGGCGAGTGCTGGAGGAGGAGCATCGGCTCGTCGTGGCGACCCTGGCGGAGATCGCTGCGCGGGAGTCGTGACCGGTCGCGGCGAGCTCGCGCGCCCCAGGCCTCCAGAGGGCTCACGGGCACCGTGTCTGCTAGCATGGCCGACGGCGCCTGAGCGCGCCAACTTCCCGCAGGAGAGGCCAGGCAGACCGTATGGACGCGATTCTCGAACCGATTGGCGAGTTCTGGAACGGATTCCTGAGCAACCCGGTCGTGCAGCTGGCAAGCCAGCTGATCGTGATCTACGTCGTGCTCCTCTGGCTCGGCACCGCCTACTGGGCCTTCCGCGATATGCAGGCGCGGACCGAGAACCCGATCCTTCCCTACTTCGCCGCCGCCCTCATCATCTTCTTCACGCCGTTGCTCTTCATCTTCGCCGTCGTGCTCTATCTCATCGTTCGCCCGCGCGAGACGCTGGCAGAGGTATACGAGCGCAGCCTCGCGGAAGAGTCCCTCCTGGCCGAGGTCGAGAAGAACGAGCTGTGCCCCGTCTGTCGAGACCGCGTCGATGCCGACTGGCTCGTCTGCCCGAATTGCCGGACCCGGCTCCATCGCGTCTGTCCGTCCTGCAACCGGCTGGCTGAGCCGACGTGGCCGCTGTGCGCGTTCTGCGGCAGGGACTTCGAGCGGGGATCGACGCGTGCGGCCGCACGAGCGCGCACGAGCGCGCCGCCGGGCGAGGAGCCGGTCGGCATCGATGCGTCGCCATCGGATGCGCCATCTGACGCCACGGCTGAGCACGGCCGCCTGCGCGGCGCCACGAACACCTGACCCGGGGTCCCAACTCGGTGGACCCCGCCGGGCCTGAACGCCCCGGACCCTCCCTTCCCACGGGCCCCCACCCCACGGCAGGCCCCACGACCGTCCGGATGCCTGCCTGGCCGGGAATCGCCATGGTGGTCGTCGGGGCTGTGCTCGCCATCGGCGCCCTGGTTGCCGCGACCCTCGTCGCCCAGGGGCAGCTGACCGTCGACAACCCCTCCGGCCTCGCCTGGCTGGCGGTCATCGGTGCCGGGGCCTTCACGGCGGGACTGGTCTACATTGCCGTCCGACAGATCAGCGTGCGCCGCCACCTGCCGCCCGAGCGATACCGCGGCCCGGCGGTGCTGATCCTCGTCCTTCTCGTGCTCGCCGTCGCGACCCTGCTGACCGCGCCGTTCGGCTCAGACGCCACCGCGCTCGTCCTGGGCGAGGGTGACCTGACGCCGCTCGGGGGCGTCGTGCTCCTCGTGTCGACCCAGCTTTCGCTCCTGCTGGTGAGCTGGCTGCTGGTGTTCCGCCCCGGCGCGCTGGCCGGGCTGCCATCCCTGCCCGGCCGGAACGCGACCGGCGCGCTCACCTCCGGCGTCGGCTGGGGTGTCGTTGCCTGGCTCGGGTCCACGCTGGCCGGCGCCGCCGCCGTCTTCCTGCTGGAGCGCCTCGGGATCGACCCCGAGCCGCAGGCCGCGGAACGCGCGATCGCCATGCTCGATCCATGGCTGGTCATCCTGGCCGTGGTGATCCTGGCGCCGATCGCCGAAGAGATCTTCTTCCGCGGGGTCGTCTTCAATGCGCTCCTGCGAGAGGGTGGCAGGCGCTGGGCCTACATCGGCTCGTCGGCGCTCTTCGCCGTCATCCACGTCTCGCTCGTCGCCCTGGTGCCGATCTTCCTGCTCGGGCTCGCGCTGGCATGGATCTACCGGCGCACCGGCAACCTGTTGGCGCCCATCGCCATGCACGCCACGGTCAACGGGATCTCGGTGGCGCTGGCGCTGCTGGTCCGCTTCGACCTCGTCCGCCTCCCGGTCTGAGGCTCACCGGAACGGTCCGGTAAGCCTGCGGTAAGCGGCCGGTCATCGGCCGTTCGTATCGTCGAGCCGTGACGCATGAGCCGATGGCGATTCCCGTATCCCTCGCCCGCCGACGGCGACCCGTCTTCGAACGGCTCGGTCCCGACGCTGCCGGCGACGAGGAGCTCCTGGCCATCGTCCTGGGCGATCGCGTCGCGGCGCCGCGTGTGGCGCGACGCCTCCTCGACCGCTTCGGGTCGCTGCCGGGCGTCATGCAGGCCGCGCCACTCGAGCTCCAGGTTGCCGGGCTGTCGCGCGCTGCGGCGCTCCGCGTCTCGGCCTGCGTCGAGGCCGGTCGGCGGG